>CAXNGG010000027.1:0-11829 GCA_964201885.1 Oligoflexales bacterium | reverse complement strand
CAGTTAGGATTTGCATCTTTTTTTATGCGCAATTTCATTAAATCCATTCCCGACAGCATCATTGAAGCTGCCAGGATGGACGGTTGTAGCAATCTTAAGATATTTTTTAGTGTGGTGCTTCCCTTAATGAAACCAGCAATTGCAGCCTTGTCGACACTCCTTTTCACATGGATCTGGAATGATTATTTATGGGCTCTGATATTGATCCAATCCGACCAATTGAAGCCGGTCACTACAGCGCTTGAAAATCTAAAAGGCCAATGGGTGTCTAGCTACAATCTTCAAAGTGCAGGGGCGATCATCGCGGCCATCCCCCCTGTTTTGATTTTTGCTTTTCTTCAGCGGCACTTTGTAAAAGGACTTACTATGGGTTCAGGCAAGTAACTTTTTAGGCTTATAGTGGAGGACGAACAGCAAACTGGGTTCGATCTTCGCCAGCTCCGCCATCAATAAGTCGTTCAAGCATAAATCCTTGGTTGTCATTCACGAAGGCAAGGCGCTGAGCCTTGTTTTTCCACCCCATAAAGGTGAACACATGACTTGGGTATGTGGGAAATCCAGCTTTATCTTCCGTTACGCCAATGTCACCCGGCTGGAGCGAGTCTAGATCTACAATTTTCTTCCATTTTAGATTTTCCAGCATATGTCGCACAAAAGGCTTTGTTGTAAGAGTCACTAAATCGCCACCAATTTGTCTTGTTACTGGAATATTAGTTCCGCTGAGCCTCAGAGAATTGGTAGCAAAAAGAACACAGCCATTAACCGTTCCCCCAAACCAGTTGAGCACTCGAGCCTTCACTTTATCGTAATTTTCTCTTTCTTTAAAGAAGGCGACGGACCTAGTTGTCACACCAGATTGATGTTCGGCCTTTGGAGAAAGTGATTCATCCGTAGTTTCGGGGACGAAAAGATTTTCAGGATGAAAGACTTGTGAAGAAACAGCTATAAAACCTGAAGTCTGAGGACCACAGTCGCCAACTTCACCACTAAACCTTACGAGATAATACCCTTCCACTTTCCAAGATTTGTAACCCAGTCCGTAGACTCCCCGTGGAATCGCACAGGTTTTTATAGGCTGAGGTTTTTCTGGTGAAGGATAGGTAAAATACATAGTGATAGGTCCATTTACCGTCAAATATCCAATGTCTAGCGCAGTTTTGGTTTCAGATCCCACACTCCCTTGATGCGAGCCACAACTCCACACAAACACGATGCCAAAAAGAAACCCTAAGAACTTCGCCATCGTTGCTCCCCCACTCTAAGAAATGTAAAAATTAGGTTAAGGCAATTATACCGTGACTGGAAATCCAGGTCAAAATCCTCAGCTATTAGTGAGGCAAAGACTTCCCACTGATTTATCGCCCTTAGGAATTCCTCAAGGAAGTCATGAAAAATCCGTAAAAGACATACGGGAGTAGAGCTGTATTAAGCCAATTTCATCCCTGTGCATTCAGGAAGCTCGTTAATTTAAAACCACAACGAAAATCCTAACCCCTTGAAATCGAGACATACAGGTTTAAATTTTGCATTTTCTTAAAATAGCCTTCGAATTCGAAATAGAGAGATAAAGAGCCAGGTTTTAACCGCTTGGCTTCCCCTAAGAAAACTAGAACCATTGGAGATTGTATGGAGTATTTTAAAAAGCTATCCGACTTAACTTCGTCTTCTGCTGAAAAGCAAGACTTTCAATAGTCCCATGGAATCTCTTAAAAAATTCAGTAATGAAGCCAAATCTTCTTCTTGAGAAAATGATCTCAAATAGGCTGCTTTAGGTTGAGAATCCCAGAAAATCAAAAAGGAGGACTCGCGGTCCAAACCTAACCGCCTGTATATTGAAATTCTACAGACTCATCGAGGTCTATCCGCCAGGTACCGCTTTGGGTGAGTACTTCCACATAAAATCTTGCGTCATCCAAAAGGGAGAAAGACTTTATCTTTTCTAAACTAAGCCCATCTTCCATAGTCTTCAAAAGCTTTTTTTCGGGATCCCCATAGTTTTCGGGGCTATCGGAAGAAAAAAGGAGCCCGCCAAATGCCCGATTGATGTGAACCAGTGCATTCTTTTCTGAATAGGTGAGGCTGGTGTTTTCAGTTCGTAGAATAACCACATCGGGATCGTTCCAAAATGCTTCGCCGTTTAAAATAGCTCGCGTCACGGTATTGATGAGGGAGGCTTTAACACTTGGTTTTTCCCGACTTGAGGTGCCCAATAGGGGCAAAAAATTCCAATCCAAAGAAATATCGGGGCCGATCCTAGAAAAGTCACAACGGCCATAGGCTGAGGCTAAGGGAGCGCCGCAAGATAAGAACATCATGCCATTTCGGGAACAAAGATCGTAAAACCATTGATGGGCCTCGCCACTCAGTTGGGCTCGTGTTTTGCCCCTTCGAGGTCTCATCGCGGCCGCATAGAGGAAATCAGCCTTAATAAACTTCACGCCTAAAGACGCAAAATACTCAAGAACACTTGCCATATAAGATCGGTAGCCCGGATTTTCATGATCCAGGACCAAAAACTTGCCACCCCAGTGTGCAAAATCCCCAGCTACAATCTCTTTACCCTCATCCAAGGCGAGCCAATCGGGATGGTTTTCAATAAGTTTGCTATTCCAGATCGCCACAAACGGCGCGAGCCAAACCCCAGGTTCCAGTCCACTTGCGCTTGCGGATCGCAATACCGAATCGATACCATTGGGGAAGCCCTTACCGGGCTCAAGCCAATCTCCAATTTTAGCTTGATACCCATCATCAACTTGAAACACTTTCCATTTCGTATAAGAAGCCACGCTTTCTGTATGTTTTAAAAGCCATGACTCATCGATTTCGGTAAAGCGATTATACCAGGAGGTGTATCCGGTCACTGGAGGGCTTAATTTCAATTTTTTGCGGGGAAGTCTCGCAAGAGATTCGTAAGACCTCACTTGACTTTGCCAAATAGCTGCCATCTCGTGAAGAGGAGCATGGCCCAGGGAATCGGGTTTCGGAAGAATTAGAGCCGTTAAAAGACTTTTTTGGGATGCTAGCAGCTCTCTATTAAGACGTGAAAAGTCATCACCTTCCACATCGACCAAGAAGTCTAGAGTTTGGTTCGAAAGATGGACATGAAATAAGCCAAAACCTAAATCTTCAGTCAAAGCTCCGTAGAAAAAGTTTGAGGGGCGATTTGTATCACCTGCAACAAGTACGGTGAATGACCAGGAATGTCCTTGGCCTGGGGATTCTTCGTAATTCCAAATCAGGTCATCGCCAAAATACCTTTGTGGATCATGGGACTCTTTCTTTAGAACTGTATGTTTTGTAATAAAGGTAGATTCGCTCCAACATTGATAGCCATTTGCCAAAAAAGCAGAAGAAGGCTTAGGAAGTGAAAATCCTTTTAGAGAGATCCACTTGTCGTTAGAAGCTTTAAAGGAAATAGACTTGGCACCGTCTGCCTGATCGTTGACCATCCAAAACTCAAAAATACTATAGTCTTGATGAATGGACTTCACCCTTTGCTCAATTCTTAATCCTTTGGCTTGATCGCTGTAGAATCCGCCAAGCTTCTCTGAATAGGACCAGTTTAGGCCACCAAGTTGTATGAACATATCTTTCACGCCCAGCTCCTACCTGCTATAATGTTCTAGCTTTAAGAGTAATCCTTATTTTTACACCTGTTAATGGCAAATTATGAACTTATTCAAATATGTGTTTAAAAAGTCCGATGGCCGCGAATGGATTCAGTATTCCCTTCGCCCTTTTCCAGAAGACTTTAAAATTAAAGAAGAAGGGCTCGTTAGGCCTGCCGATTGGTCGCCACCAACTCTTAGGTTAAATAGGATGCGCGGTGAATGGGTAGCCATCTCCCCCTCTAGAAACGCGCGACCTTTCCTTCCCCCGAAAGAGTATTGTCCTTTATGCCCGGTTTCGACTTTTGGCATCGATCCCAATGGTGTAGAGATCAAGACAGATGTGCCTATTTCCAGTGCCCCTTATGAATGGGCGGTTTTTGAAAACATGTTCCCAGGTGTCGCCATGGGGGAAAAAACGGGATTCGCTGAGGTGATACTTTACTCACCAGAGCATCAAGACACCCTGGCCGGAAGCTCCCTTACACAGATTGAGGGACTGATCCACATATGGAGGGACCGCTCCCAAACCGTGGGTGCCATGCCTGGCATTGAGCAGGTATTTATTTTTGAAAATAAAGGCAAGGAAGTCGGTGTCACGCTCCACCACCCCCACGGTCAACTCTATGCGTTGAATCATATTCCCCCATTTATTGCCGCGGAGCTTAAGGCTTCAAAAGATTTCTTTGATAAAAACAAGTCCTGTCTGCAATGCGATGAAATAAAGAATGAAAGAAATGACAAAAGACGACTCGTCTTCGAAAATGCATCCATGGTGGCATGGATTCCAGAAGCTGCGAGATACCCCTATGAAGTTCATGTTTCTTCCAAAGAACATCGAGCCCAAATTGAAGACCTAACGGACCTTGAGGTCAAAGATCTTGCGGAAGCCCTTAAGGCGGTGCTTACAAAGTACGACAAAGTGCTAACCATGCCCTTCCCCTATCTCATGGTCCATCACCAAGCTCCCCATTCCTTAGCAAAATGTGACTACTACCATTGGCACATTGAGTTTTACCCTCCGTATCGCATGAGAGATAAATTAAAATATTTAGCGGGAGTCGAAAGCGGCACCGGACTCTTTATCAATGATACGATTCCCGAAGAGAAAGCGGCCGAACTTAGAAATTTAGAATGGAAATAGACTCATGAATGGATTTATTGTGAAAGCCCCGGGCCGAGTCAATCTTATCGGCGAGCATACGGACTATAATGCTGGAAAAGTATTGCCTTTCGCTATCGATCAACATATTTATGTTACCGTAAAGATCCTGGATCCAACCTTGGGGTTTGTAAAAGACCTAAAATTTGAATTCGAAACCGCCATGAAAGGTCAATCCAAGTTCGTTTGGACCGGCCAGCAAATCGCCAACTTTCTGAGCAAGGACGCCACACAACATGATTTTTCAGATGATTTAGGCTTTAAAGCGGAAACTTGGCAAGCCTACATAGTTGGGGCTTTGCATCTGCACTTTAAACAGTATCATAAAACTCCATCGCCTCTTCATGTCAAAGTCACTATCGATAGTAGTTTGCCGTCTGGAGCCGGCATAAGCTCATCGGCGGCTTTAAGCTGTGGAATGTTGACAGCTCTTGCTCAGCTGCAGAGATTCACAAGAGATCCCATAGACCTGGCTACTGACGCCATGTTGATTGAGCATCGCTTTGCCAAGACAAATTGTGGTCTCATGGACCAATTGGCAGTTACCATGTCCAAAAGGAATCAATTCACTGAAATTGATTTCTCGCCTTTCTATCGTGGGAGTCATCCCAAAATAACATTTATCGAAGCTCACCCCATATTTGCTCAATATGAAATCCTAACCATCAACACTATGGTCAAGCATAAGTTATCCGATTCTCCTTACAATCAACGTCGCGCTACCTGCACAGACGGCCTCATTAGACTCAATCAATTTTTAGGACTTACCAAGGTAGGATTAGGCGAATTTGCTGAAGAAGGTCTTCTTTGGCAGCAGGTAGGAACCTTTGGAAATCAACAAATACTTAAAGAGTGGCTCATTGAGAAAGTTGACTTTTCAGAAAGCGATGCTCCTAAAATTGCCCATGCCATTTGTGAAAACTTAAGAGTCGACCGTGCTGCTAAGGCCTTGATACATGGCGACCTTGCTGCTTTAACCCTTGCCATCAATGAAAGCCATGAAAGCTTAGCAAAAGACTATGAGGTCAGCTGCATGGAGCTCGATTTACTCAGACGAACCATTGCCATGGAAGTTGGTTCCATGGCAAAAAAAATGAATTTAGAGGTCCCCGGACTTCTTGGCTCCCGTATGACGGGGGGGGGATTTGGTGGATCGACTGTCCAGTTTGTCCATCAAAAAATAGTACCTAGTCTTGTGGCAGCCTTCACCTCGCCTGACAATCCTTACTCGGCAAAGACAAAAAAAATCCCCGTAATTCTTGAAACCCCGCCAAGCTCCGGCATTGAAGTTGAGGTTTTAATATGAGCCAAAAAATCTATAAGTTTGGTGTTGCCTATTACCCGGACTATATTTCTAGTCAGCCTTGGATGCTAAAAGGAAACCACCAAGTCCGTGGCACCTTAAAAGAAAGAATGGCCTATGATTTTGAGAAAATGAAACGATCTCATATAGACGAGATTAGGATCGGTGAGTTTTCGTGGGCGACCATAGAGCCGAGCTTTGGAAAATTTGACACTGAAACCATTGACTTATGCCTTGATTTTGCAGAAAAAGGCTCCATTGAAGTGATAATGTGCACGCCCACTTCAACCCCTCCCAAGTGGCTGTTTGACCTCTATCCCGACATACTCCCCCTGCGCAGTGACGGCCGAAAAGTCAACTGGGGATCAAGAAGACACTACGACCCACTTCATCCCAGCTTTATGGAGCACGCGGAGAGGATCACGCATTTTTTCTCAACCCGTTGGGGCTCCCATCCCGCAGTTGTCGGCTGGCAGATTGATAATGAACTGGGTCACCATGGCTCCTCTAGCATTTATACTTCTTATGCAAAAAAGCATTTCCAAGAATTTCTTCAAAAAAAATACCAGACTATGGAGTCCCTAAATCAAAATTGGTTTACTTGTTTTTGGTCCCAGGCCTACCAAAGCTTTACAGAGATTGAACTCCCTTTAGATACATGGGCCGACATCAACCCGCATCTCCAAATGGATTTTAGAGACTTCTGCACATCAGTGTTTAAAAGATTCCAAAAAACCCAGCTTGATATCGTCAAAAGAAACTCTCCTGGCCGGTACGTAACTCACAACCTCATTTCTAATTTTTATGAATTATGCCCTTGGGAAATGACCGAGGATCTTGACATCGTAGGCTTTGATCACTATCAAGACGACCCGCTTCCAAACCCCACTCGATCTCTAGTTAATTTTTCATTGATGCATGGTTTGGGCCAAAGAAAAGGCAAGACGTTTAAAATCCTCGAACAGCAACCGGTTCAGGTAAATTGGCAACCGATCAACCGCCGCTTTGATTTAGATTGGCTTCTCCTTTGGGCTGGCCAGTCGTCGATGCTAGGCGCTAGCTCTATGGACTATTTTTCCTTTCAAAAATTTTATGGCGGTGCCGAACAATTTCATGACGGTCTACTCTCCCACGATCTAAGGAACCCGGCTTCTCCCCAAGAAAAAGTCATGCAAGCAAGCCATTCTATGTTTCTAAAGCTAAGTAGCGACTGGGGATGGGACAGCCTCCCCCACCGCGATGCTGATGTCTTTGTAGTCCACAATACTAAAAGTCTTTGGAGCCACCGAATCTGTTCTCAGTCAACGAACTATGACGCGGTGTTCCAGCTAGATGACCTTTCTAAATTATTTTCACAGACGGGCGTTGGGTTTAAGTATGTTGAACACATACCTGAAGATTTAATTTCCTGTAAAATCTTAATTCTTCCTGGGTATGCCTTTGAGTTAACTCCAGAGGAACAGCAAAGGCTTTGCGATTACGTCAAAAATGGTGGTGCTATTTGGACGTTTCCCCGCACATCCATGAAACAAGAAAACAATCACATGAGCCCACTCCCTCTTTCCATACTTGATGGTGACGGACTTTATTTTGAAGATTTTGGAGCTCTAGGCCCTGAGGAAAGTGAGTCTATTAAAACCCTAAGCTTAGCCCCTAGACTCGCGGCCCAACTGGATGATGAAGGTGGAGGCATTCATGGCTATCGATGGGCTGAAAAAATCAAGCTAACATCTTCAGTATTTGATACTTTAGGGGTTTTTAGCGGAGGAATTTACAATGGTTCTCCGGCGATTCTCCATAGAAAGTTCGGCGAAGGGCAGCATATTCACTTTGCTTTTTGTCCGGTTATCGACAATGATTTTGTCACGTGGATCACAGCTTCAGGGCTTCTAAAGTCACAATTAAGATCTCGGGACGAAAACCTACATATCTACCCACTTAGTTTCCTCAATGATAAATTTTATGGAGTGGTGAACTTCTCAAATAGGGAAATAGCTGTTTCTCTTTCTGGCATAAAGCCCCGCGAGTCGATTTCTTTTCATTTGAATTCAGATCTGATTTTAGTCCCTAATAAAGTTACCATCAACAACTCAAGCTCACTGGTTATGGATAAAAGAAGTGCTACTTGGATCAAAATGGCCCCCTAGGCTAACACCTCGGGGGGAGAGCTCATGGTGATTTAAGCTGCTCCCGCGAGACAGCAAGATCTGCCGGTCTTTGGCTACTTGTGAGTAAACCTAGTGACGCCGTCCCAATTTTCGATGTATCCAGTCTTTTTCATCTCTATAAGGCGCTCAAGGTAGACCATTGTTGGCCCATCATCGGGCCTAAGCATGAGGCATTGGGTAAAATGTTTTTCTGCATTATCTAAATCTTGTTCCCTGTAGAACTTACGCCCTAATTCAAATTCTGAAATGAGATTTCGGATTTTCTCGGCTGTCGGTAAAAGATCTGGTCTCATAATTTCAAAAACTTTAACGGGCTCATTTTTACCTTTTACTTTGATGTCATCTAAGTCTCGAAAGAAATGATCCCTGGGTCGACTTAGGCGGGCTATGGTAAACTCGCTGGCCATAATTTTAATTCCGTAATCTTTAGTGAGGCCTTCCAAACGCGAGCCCAAGTTGACCGCATCTCCCATAACAGTGTATGTAAATCTTTCATGGCTCCCCATGTTTCCCACAGACATGGGACCAGTATTCAGCCCAATTCCGATATCTATGGAGGGATAGCCTTTTTCTTTGAACTTAGCCTTCAAAACATCTAAGGCATAGAGCATTTTTACTGAAGATTCTGCGGCTATATCAGCTTGATCTAACACTTCCAGGGGGGCCCCCCAGAAAGCCATAATCGCATCGCCAATATACTTATCTAAAACGCCTTTACTTCTAAGAATAATAGCGGTCATGGGTGTAAAGTATTCGTTCATAAAATCACAGAGTGCTTCAGGGGTGAGAGACTCGGAGATAGTCGTAAAGCCTCGGACATCGCTAAAAAAGACCGTCAGCTCTTTTCTTTGACCTCCTAAGGATAGAGCTTCTGGATTATCTAAGACCTGTTCAATCACATCAGGGGATAGATAAAGCCCAAAAGCCCCTTTTACTTTCTGCCGTTCTTTCTCTTCTGTCGCATATTTGTAAAGCATGATCACAAGAAAGAGGACGGCCATTTCAATATAGGGCATGGCCATGTAAGCCCAAATTCCTTTGTTAAACCAGTAGTATCGGTCAAAGAAAAAATAGCCGACCGCAAAGGCCAGAGAAAGTCCGCCGGCATATAAGGCCGGTGAAAAGATCAAAATAGGACCGAAAAGAAGTCCAATGGCCAAAACCAATCTCAATTCAATGTCAGGCATGGAAGGAAGTCTTTTCATAAAGTCTTGACCCATGATGTTATCAGCCATGGCAGCATGGTTCTCTACCCCATCTAAAGTCGAATCGAAAGGATTTGGCCTTACGTCGTTGATGCCAATTGCAGTTGCACCTAAAAGCAATACGGAATTTTTGAGCCACGTTTTTTGTTGTTTTGTGAACGAGTTATTATAGGCGTCAGCAAGGCTAATGTTTTCAAATGTAGCGCGTCCGACACCTCGGTGCTTTAATAAAGCTCGTCCACTGCCTAAATAGTCGACGGGGATTTCTACGGAGTCGGAATCATTGTCCCGATTGACCAGCGCTATGCTCTCCACGCCTATTTGATCAAAAAAGACGGCGATGTCCCGATTCATGGCTTCAGCGGCAACCTTTAAAGACAGAGAAGGAAGAAGCTGACCATTCACATTTCTAACCAGACTCACCCACCTCACGACCGCATCGCGATCTGGATTATTGGCAAAGAAAGCGGTGTAATTGGAAGCTTCAGAAATAATGGGAATGTTAGCAACCGCACCAAACACTTTAAGAGAGTAGTCATAGTCCGCTAGAGACTTGCCTTCGGGAAGTATCACCGCTTGGATAGCGCTACTTTCAAAGTACTTGGGATCCGGAAATGGATTTTTGCTAGCGCCCCCTTGTTCTACCTCGTCTTTCGTTTCGTAGTAATAGAACCCAGTCACAAGGTGATCGAAATCACGAATGCCTTTGGAAAAGGATTGATCGCCAGGCGACATGTCATGAAGCTTTGAAATATCAGCAAGAACTTCCCCTGCTTTTTTGGGATTAGCTAGAAGTCCTTTAATGAACGGATCCGCATCTTTGAGGGAAGACATTTCAGGCTCACTAAAAATGGCATCAAATCCGATCCATTTCACGCCAGCAGCCTTAAGATTCATAAGGGCTTTTTCATAATAGATTCTTGAAAAGGGCCATCTTCCAAACTGTTTTAGACTTTTATCGTCAATCGCTAAGATGCCGATTTTGGTTTTCGGCTTTTGAGACCCGCGCAGCCTAAACCGCAGGTCTAGGAGATCAGCCTCTATTTCGTAGATAAAGTCGTAGTTTCTGCTACCAATATTCTTATAGTGGCGAAAAAGGAGCCCCGAGCAGGCCCCAACCACTACACAAGTGATTATAATCAATGGAAATTTTTCCTGAATAGCTTTCCACACTTTTTTCATCTAGAACCTTTGTCAATTAATTAAAATGCATATAGACTTCCTACTAGACATTTTACCTGTCGTTTAGGCATACATGAAACAAAGTGCCCATAAAAATAGTAAGTTCACCTAGCTGGGGTGTCGGAATGAATAGCGAAACTAATAAAAAAGATTTAAAAAAAACAAGATTTCAAAGACATAATCCAAACTTTGATGATCATGCTGTAACTTTAGAGCAATACTGCATGACCTCAAAACGTGCGCCTTTCGATGTTTGGGAAGAGATTCGCGCTGGAAAGCTGGAAGCGAGAGAATTCGGTGGTGAGGTTTTTATTCTCACCCCACAAGTGCGGGTCGCAGGTGCTTCTGTCGATCATGAAGAGCTCCCAAGTCTTTGGGCGGAAGGTGTAAACCATTTAGCCTTGACTGGGACCATGACCCAAAACCCAGAGATGGCCCTGCTTATAGATCATTTAAGCCTAGCTAAAGAAGAAAATCGCGAGATTCTCATGTTTGCCCAGCAGTCTTTGGCTCAAGTGAGAGAGATCACCTCCCAAATCGTCTCCTCAAAAGATGAGCTTTTAAAGCTGCGAGATGAAAAAATTCAACTCTTAGAGGAGAAGCTAGTCCTAAGCCAGAAGACTCTAAAGAAGTTGGCCCAAGAGAAAGAAGACATGGAAATGCTCGCCATGGAACTAGCCTCTAAGATCTAGGTTTCTTTAAAGCTTTGTAGATCCTTTACAGAAGAACCAAGCAACCTCTTACTAGGTGCTCTAAGAAAGAAAGGCTTCGATAGGCCTGCATCAAACCGTTCTCTGAAATTAAAACACTCCCAAATCCGCTACTTGAAACTTACGCAAACTTACTCATGCAAGCCCGCCGTTCATTTCCCACTTCATCGACGCTAGTTGTCTCCTTGGAAAAACTCCAAGAATCCAGAGCCGTCATCTCCCTGGGCTTCCATTCGGACCTAGCTGGCCCTATTTTTACTAAATTTCTTAAGTCCCACGATGCATTTAAGTTTCTATCAATTAAAATCCTCCATATTATGGGTCGGTAAGAAGAGCACATTTCAAATCCAGATCTGCTTTCGCCCTGGAAAACTTGTGGTTTTTAAGCATTTCAGAAGCGTTTAGATCTTAGGTTGCATTACTTTTTTACTGGCTCGATTGGTAGATTGACATAAAAAATTCGATTGAAAACTGCAACTGACGGCAACCAT
>CAXNGG010000026.1:0-11938 GCA_964201885.1 Oligoflexales bacterium | reverse complement strand
ACTCTTCCCTAGAGATTTTACCCACTCCTGCTGAAGCGTCATAAACACAAGTAAAACCTAGAGTCTCTCCCTCGATGCGGGCATCAAAAAATACATAGGCATCGGTGTCGATATTTTGCGCTTGCCAACGGGCTTCTAAATTAGGGCCTAAAGGAAAGACAACATTCGTGGCGCTTCCCAGGCGAACCCGACCAAAGCTAAGCTCTGTATTGGAGATGATGGAAGCTCGAGACAGAATAGGCGCCCTCGGAAGATCAACCCCTTGAGAGCCGCCATCTAAACTAAATTCTAACCGTGTGGGCTTTTGTAGGGCCAGGGTGCTAGGGATGCGCATGGAAACGTAGGCATTGGGGTCGGAATTTTCTGATTTTTTTCCACCAATGGAAATCCAGTCGACATTCGAAGGCGTTGAGCTCCCGAGCAGCGAAAACAAATCCACCGCCTTTGGAAAACAGCCAGGATTGATTTTTGGCAACCCACCGCCGTAACCTTTAAGACTTGTCACGGAAAGGGTTCCAAGGGAGCTGTTCACCTTGCCTAGAACCATGTTTGATTTTTCGGCGGTAGTGGGAAAGTTCGTATAATCATTCCCCCCTTCTCGCAAGAGGCGGGATTCGCCAAAACTACCAGGTGAGGAGCCAAAGGAAACCTGGTACCAATAGACCACATCAGGATCTAGTCCAGGGAGCACTACCTGATGATTAAAGTGAGGCTTTTCTCCACAAGAAACCTTGCGGGCATCCCGCGGCGGGGTTTGTCCAGAAACTTGGGGCCAGAAGACAATTTCACAATAAGCTTCGGCGGTGGTGTGGGCCATAAGGATACCAAGGCTTCGCTCATTCGTTCTAGACAATTGAATGGCCGTTGAGGGATCGATGAGGGCCCTCCCGCCGTCGTTTTTAGGACCCTTATTACGGCCAGAATTAAAGAGCCAACATCCTGAAAGATTGAAAAAAAATGTACATATTATGAAAAACTTCATGAATATAGGGCCCTTTCTAATGGCTCTTAAACTATTTTACATCAATTATGGGCTACCACCTAAAATCTTCAAGTAGTCAAACAAGCCTTGGGCATGCTAGATTCTTTTCCCGTGGATAAATCCTTAAACACCGGCTCAAAATGTCACGTACAAGATCACATCATACCAAATATATTTTTGTAACCGGCGGGGTTGTGTCTTCCCTCGGAAAAGGAATTGTGGCGGCTAGTGCGGGTGCCATTTTGGAAACGAGAGGCCTTAAGGTCGTCATTACCAAAGCAGACCCCTATCTCAACATTGATCCGGGTACCATGTCCCCCTTTCAGCATGGAGAGGTATTTGTTACTGATGACGGAGCCGAGACCGACTTAGACATTGGTCATTATGAACGTTTTACATCCGTAAGACTTTCAAGACTCAATAGCTTTTCCACGGGTCAAGTTTACGATGCGGTCCTTTCCAAGGAAAGGCGCGGAGACTACCTAGGGGGAACGGTTCAGGTGGTTCCCCATATTACCAACCAAATTAAAGAGAATATATTTAAAGCCAGCGAAGGCGCAGATATTTCCATAGTGGAAATTGGTGGGACTGTTGGTGACATCGAGTCACTGCCTTTTTTAGAAACGATTCGCCAAATCCGTTATGATCTCGGTCCTGAAAATGTGGTCTACATTCATCTGACACTTATTCCCTATATAGCAGCAGCTGGAGAGTTGAAAACAAAACCAACGCAGCACTCTGTTCGAGAGTTGAGGCAAATCGGCATTCAGCCAGATATTTTAGTTTGTCGAAGCGATCGACCCGTGCCTGATGAAATGAAGAAAAAAATAGCCCTATTTTGTAACGTTGCAGCCGACAGTGTATTCGAGTCGGCGGACTCAGATTCTATCTATAAGCTTCCCATGGTGTTACATGAGCAAGGTTTAGATGATAAAATTGTCGAGCTTTTGAATATTTGGACCAGAAACCCAGATCTTTCTCAATGGAAAAAAATTGTAGATCGTCTCGATCACCCAAAATCAACACTCAAAATTGGCATTGTCGGAAAATATATAGATGTTGCCGACAGCTACAAATCGATCAACGAATCTCTGATTCATGCGGGAATCGCAAATAATGCTAAAATATCTTCAGTATTTATTGATGCAGAAAATATTAACGAATCTAATGCAGCTTCCATTCTGGCCGAGTTTGATGGCATTATTGTGCCAGGTGGTTTTGGCAACCGAGGTATCGAAGGAAAAATAGCCGCCATTCGCTATTTGAGAGAGTCAGGCAAACCTTTTTTCGGCATTTGTTTAGGCATGCAAGTCGCATCGATCGAGTTTGCGAGGCATGCGTTGGGGCTCAAACGAGCCAACAGCCAGGAGTTTGATGAACACAATGAACATTTGGTGGTTCATATGATGGAAGATCAAAAGGTTGTTAGCAAAAAAGGCGGAACCATGCGACTAGGTGGATTTCCGTGTGTGCTAAAAGAAGGAACTAAAACATTTAATGCCTATGGTAAAAAAGATATCTCAGAAAGACATAGACATCGTTTTGAGTTCAATAATAAGTACCGTGAAGCTTTTGAAAATGCCGGGATGATCATTTCAGGTCAATCGCCAGATTTTAGCTTGGTGGAAATCATGGAGCTCACAAATCACCCCTGGTATATTGCCTGCCAGTTTCATCCTGAATTAAAAAGCAGACCCATGGAAGCGCACCCACTTTTTCGGTCCTTTATTGAAACGGCCCTAAAGCTTAAAGAGAGCTAATATGTCTGAGTTTAGCGAGCATACAAAGCTCATAGGAATGGAAGTTTTAAATGCGGAAGCAGGGGCGCTCATTAAAGCGGCCAGTCTGATCTCAGATTCTTTTGCCCTAGCAGTAGAAAAGATACTGAGCATTCAAGGTAAAGTAGTGCTATCTGGCCTCGGAAAATCCGGACACATCGCAAGAAAACTTGCTGCCACCATGGCCTCAACAGGCACTCCGGCTTTTTATCTTCACCCAGGTGAGGCAATGCACGGCGATCTTGGTGTACTTCAAAAAGGCGATCTCCTGTTAGCAATAGCCTATTCTGGCGAAACCATCGAACTCCTTGAGGTGGCAAAATATGCTAGGCGCAGAGGGGTTTTTGTGGTGTCGATCACAGGAAATCTCCGCTCCAATCTTGCGGATTTAAGTGATGCCGTATTAGATGGGTCTATCGATAAAGAGGCAGACGGACTTGGCTTAGCGCCAACCAACTCATCGACTGTAGCTTTAGGACTAGGTGATGCCCTGGCCATAGCCGTCATGCGTCAACGTAAATTTACAGATAATGATTTTGCTGCCTATCATCCAGGTGGTAAATTAGGAAAAAGATTGTCTCATGTTAGAGATCAAATGAAGACATTTGATTCCGCTAGTCTTTTATTGCCTAACGATGACTTTCATGGAGCCTTAAAAGCTGTGACTTGTCAAAATTTTGGCATAGCCCCGGTTTTAGATCACAATAAGGATATTGTAGGAACTGTAACTGATGGAGATTTAAGGCGAGCTCTATTGAAGTATGGGGCTCAGGCACTCGCTAAAGAAGTTAAGGACCTCATGAACTCAAGACCCAAGACCATTTCTTCCTCCTCTCGATCAGTAGACGCGGTGAATGATATGGATCAGAATAAAATAACGTCTTTATTAGTTGTGAGTGACGCCGGCAAACTTGAAGGTATAGTGAGAATGCATGATCTACTTGAGGCAAAAATTATTTGAATTCTTGGGCCGTGGGCTTAAAGTAAAATATTTATTGCTTTTACTGAGCGCTGTCGGAACTTACTTTTATTTTTGGAATCAAAAAGACACCCCCAAAGCAACCCCAGCCTCGCCAGATGACCAAGTAGTCACCATTACAAAATTAGAATTTGACACCTGGACCCCCCCTTCTGGTAGGGAGACTTTAACTGCGGGTCGCTTTGCCGTCGTTGAGCCTAATATGATTCAGCTCACTCAGGGGGTCGAGGTGATAGATCGTTCGCCGTCCAGAAGCTTTGATCAGTGGAACTCTGAAAGCGCCATAGCTCAGTTTCAGGCAGTTAATTCGGTTCAAGTTTTAGGGGGCGCTCAAATTCTAGCGGCCTTCTTCCCAGGAAAGGTCACCATAAACAAAGATGGGGCTACGTTGATGTCTGCAGATGTAAATGCAGACTATAGAACCGATCAAATCTCCAGTGAAAAAAAGACCGAAGCCAGAAGACTTAGAGACAGCCTGACTTCAGAAAATGGCTTTACAGCTAATTTAAAAACGGGTGATTTCCAATTTATAGGTCCTATGAGTGGGCAAATGGAGAAATTCCCATGAAAACACTTTTTCTATTTTTAACTTTGCTATCTGCCCGAGCACTTTCGGACCTTCAAGACGATCCTCAGAGCTCGCCAGCCGCTCCGGATGTTTCGTCGCCAGTTTCTAATCGCTCCCAAAGTGTGTCTCATGAAGAGTCTCTCGAGAGCCCTAAGTCTAAGGCGACAGCGGGAAAAAAATTAAAAAAAAGCCCCCCCGTCCTTTTTCGGTCGGAATCCATGTCCGGCAATCGATTTCAAGGCCATCTAACCCTCAAAGGTAGTGTGAAGATTACGCAAGGGGATCTCATCATGATGTCGGATGAAGCGGTCATCGATCAGGATATCCGCCTTGGCACCCTTAAAACCATTGTCGCTACAGGCAATGTCTATTTCCAAAGAACAGATGAAGCGACAGGCAAGAGAATGACAGCGTCGTCCCAATCGGCGACTTATTTGGCATTGGCTAAAACTATAACATTTAAAGGAAATGCTTCCATTACTCGTGGGACGGACAAGATTAATGGTACAATATTCATATACGATATTGTTTCAGGACTGATTAAAGCACAAAAAGTAGACGGAGTTTTTGAGCAAAATGAATAATCAACCTACAGTTCTTCGAGCAGAGGGCCTCACCCGAAGCTTTAAATCGCGCAAGGTTGTGCAAGGCGTGTCCTTTCAAATCCATTCCGGCGAAGTCGTCGGCCTACTGGGTCCCAATGGAGCTGGCAAAACAACGAGCTTTTACATGGTCGTGGGTCTTTTGTACCCTGACTCAGGTAGAGTCTTTCTTGGAAACGAAGATATTACAGAACTTCCCATGCATTTGAGAGCAAAAAAAGGAATCAGTTACCTGCCTCAAAGCACTTCCGTCTTTAAAAAAATGTCCGTAGAAGACAATTTGCTAGCTATAATGGAAATTACCGGTATTAAAAAAGAGACCCACGAAGAGCTGTTGAATTCTCTCTTGAAGAAATTTCAAATTGAACACATCGCTAAAACTCAAGGCTCTGCGTTATCTGGTGGGGAGCGAAGAAGAGTTGAAATTGCTAGAAGTTTGATTATCAATCCTGATTTTTTATTGTTAGATGAGCCATTTGCTGGTGTGGATCCAGTGACAGTACAGGAAATCATACACATCATTGGAAAGCTCGCTAAAGAAGGACTTGGAGTTTTAATTACTGACCATAACGTCCGTGAAACCCTTGAGAGTTGCCACAGAAGTTATGTTTTATCAGGCGGAAAAATAATTGCGGATGGATCTCCTCAGGAGATAGCAGAAAATTCATTGGTGCGCGAAATTTATCTCGGCGAAAATTTTAAACTCTAGGACTTAAAAATGGCAGATATTAGGTTAGTTCAAAAACTTGGTCAAAATCTACTGATCACCCCGCAACTGCAACAGGCGATCAAACTCTTGCAACTCTCTCGTCTGGAACTACAAGACTATGTGGAGCAGCAGCTTTCAGAAAACCCCACCTTGGAAGAGTCTCCTTCTGAAAATACGGGCGAAGAATCTTATGAAGAAATAACGGCCGAAGAACAAATGCGTGAGGAGCTTCGCGAAGCCAATTCTATAGTTGATCCCATAGATCGTTCTGAAGTCGGTGAAGCGGACTGGGAGATTCTGGCTCGCCAGCAGGAGCTTGGACAGCAGGCAAGTTCAACTAAGAACAGCAAAAATTCAACCGAAGATGTGAATAGCTTTGAAAGTGTTTTAACTCGACCAGAGTCTTTGACTGAGCATCTTGAAGAGCAGCTGAGATTTCTAGATTTAGATGAAAGGGAGTTGGCTCTAGGTTTAGAAATCATAGGAAATATAGATGAGCGCGGCTATTTTGCAGCCATCGCCGAAGATATCGCCGATCGCACGGGATGCTCCCTGGAAGACTTTGAAGACATGCTCGACATGGTTCAACGGCTAGACCCTTTGGGAGTCGGAGCCAGGGACCTAAAGGAATGTTTGTTGATTCAGGTGCGAGCTTTACAACTTAAAAATGGCATTGTTGAAAAAGTTATCGAACATCATATGAAAGATCTCGAAAAACATAACTATCAAGCCATCGCTAAGGGGCTTAAAATAACGGAAGATCAAGTCATTGAATCCGTAGCAAAAATAGTCGGTCTAGACCCTATTCCTGGAAGACAATTTGGCACCACTTCAGACCAATATATGATTCCCGATGTCTATGTATTTAAAGTTGCCGGAAACTGGGTTGTGTCGTTAAATGAAGACGGTCTTCCCAGGTTGAAAATTAGTGAGTTCTATAAAGACATGCGAGAAAACAGACTAAAAAGTACAGAAAAAGAGTATTTGACCGATAAGATAAAATCGGCCCAATGGTTGATAAAGTCAATTCAACAACGCCAACAAACCATTCTTAAGGTCACCAACAAAATCGTGGAAAGGCAAAAAGACTTCTTTGATTTTGGTGTTCAGTTTTTAAAGCCCATGATTTTAAGAGATATTGCCGATGATATCGAAATGCACGAGTCGACGGTAAGCCGCGTCACTACAAATAAATATGTCCACACCCCGCGGGGAATTTTCGAATTAAAATGGTTTTTCAACTCTCCTGTTTCTAAGACGGACGGCGGAGACATTGCCAGCGAAGCGGTAAAATCCATGATTAAGAAGATAATCGAATCTGAGGAGCCCAAGTCCCCCCACTCGGATCAAAAGTTGGTAGAGCTTCTCGAAAAACAAGGCATTTTGCTGGCCCGCCGCACAGTTGCCAAGTATCGAGAGCAGTTGAATATTTTTCCTTCTAGCCAAAGAAAACGGATGAAATAGAGATATGAAGAAACGCCTTATCGTCATAGCCGGCCGATCGGGATCTGGGCTGTCGACAGCCGTAAAGAACCTCGAAGATCGCGGGTATTACGCCATCGATAATCTTCCTATAGACCTTATTTTTGCAACCGCAGATCTTTTACAAAATGGAGATTATAAAGATTATCCAGGTTTTGCATTTGGAGTTCACGTAAGAAAGACTCTAAGTGCCTCTGACATTGAACGCAGCACAGCCAAACTGAGAGAAGAGTTCGAATTTGATTTGGTTTTCTTGGAGGCTACCTCTGAAGTTATCACTCACCGCTATGGGGCGAGTCGTCGCCCCCATCCACTGAGTAAAAAAAGCTTTGATCTAGCCGAATGTATTGCCCTCGAGGCGGAACACTTGGGCCCCCTTAAAGAGGCCGCCGACGTGGTTTTTGATACGTCAGATTTGTCGCCCTATGTTTTAGCTAAACTTTTAGAAGTCAGGTATTCCCACACAACAGAAAAACGCAAGTTGTTGGTTCTTATTCAAAGTTTTGGTTTTAAACATGGGACCTTGGAGCCTGCAGAGGCTATATTTGACGTTCGTTTTCTAGCGAACCCTTTTTTTGTAAAAGACCTTTCCCACAAGCCAGGAACCGATAGAGAGGTCAAAGCTTGGTTAGAAAGCGATCTGAGATTTTCAGAGACCTTGCTTCGCCTCAAAGATTGGCACCAATGGATATTGTCCCATTTTTTAGAAGATGGACGAACCTATTACCGAATCGGCATCGGCTGCACGGGGGGGCGCCATCGCAGCGTGGCGATGGCCAGTGCCCTGTTTGAAACCCTTAGTGCGGAAACCTCTAGCCAGTTCCATTTTACACTTCAACATCGCGACATCTTAAAACCCTAGGAGGCCTCTCTTTCTTCGCCAGGAAAGGCATTTAGCTTGGCCTGCCTGCGCCTTGCAGCGCCGGCCCCTGGCCTGTGGGCTTTTGGTGTTAAGCCGGCCTCTAGGAGTCCTCAGGTCCAGCCATCCAGCGGGGGAAGCGGGAAATCTTCTGCTGCCCATCATTTAGGCGGCGGTTCGCGAGCCAGTCTTTTTATGCCAGATGGCATTGATTCCATGGAAAAACCGTTCAATTTATCCTAATCTTCGAGGACTGAAGAATAGGAATACTTATGCAAAATATACAAGAATCTTTAAACTCAAAAGTTGCCTTTTCTAATAGACATATTGGACCTAGCGAAAACGAACAAAAGCAAATGTTGGGCGTTTTAGGACTCGATAGTTTAGAGGAGTTGGCAAGAAGAACTATCCCCGAGAATATACAGAAATTTTCTCCTATGGGGCTTGGTAGGGGGCTTTCTGAATTTGAAGCTCTCGCTGAGCTTCGCCAGAAGGCCAGCAAGAACAAAATATTTAAATCTTGGATAGGATGTGGGTATAGAAATGTGATTACACCGTCGCCCATTTCTCGAAATATTTTTGAGAATCCAGGCTGGTATACCCAATATACTCCCTATCAAGCGGAAATATCCCAAGGGCGCTTAGAAGCACTTCTCAACTTTCAGACGATGATATGTGATCTTACGGGACTTGCTGTTGCGAATGCCTCCTTGCTCGACGAAGGCACCGCAGCTGCTGAAGCCATGGTGATGATGTCCAATCTAAAGAACAAAGACCAGTCGCGATTTTTTTTAGTAGACAGCCAGTGCCACCCTCAAACGATTGAAGTCGTCAAAACGCGCGGCAAGGCCCTTAAAATTTCCATAATCGTGGCTGATCCAGCGAGTTTTGCTTTCGAATCTCCTGTTTTTGGTGCCTTGATTCAGTATCCAGCTACCCACGGGGAGGTTTCGGACTGGACGAACTTTATTGAAAAAGCCCATGCCAAGGACGCCTTAGTGGCTATGGCCGGCGATGTTATGTCTCTGGTTCTTCTTAAATCTCCCGGTGCCATGGGAGCCGATATTGCCTTAGGCACCTCCCAAAACTTTGGGGTTCCTATTGGCTTTGGTGGGCCCCATGCGGCTTATTTTGCCACCAGGAAAGAATATTTGCGTGGCATGCCAGGAAGAATTATTGGCGTGTCTTTAAATCGCGAAGGAAAGAAGGCCTACCGTCTTTCTCTTCAAACAAGGGAGCAACATATTCGCCGCGAGAAGGCGACTTCCAACATTTGCACGGCCCAGGCCCTTTTAGCATCTATGGCCTCCATGTATGCGGTTTATCACGGCCCGGAAGGGCTGAAGCAGATTGCTAGCAAAATTCACGGCTCGACCGAGCTTTGGGTCTATGCGATGCGAGCGGCTGGTTTTCAGATTCTAAATACTAATTTTTTTGATACGGTTTCAGTGAGACTTTCGCAGTCACAGCTCCTTCAGGTTCAAAGTGAAGCTAAGAGGCAGTCCATAAACTTGCGTTTTATTGACCATGAAACACTCGCGGTTTCGTTTGATGAGTCTACCAAAATAAGCGATCTAGAGGACCTTCTTTCTCTTTTTGACAAAAAAATAAAGCTCCAAGATTTTATGTCCCGAGCACCAAGTCTAGATAAGAATCTTTTACGTGAGGATCGCGTTTTAACCCACCCTGTTTTTAATCAATACCATTCTGAAACAGAGCTTTTGAGATATATCAAACGCCTTGAATCAAGGGATCTTTCTCTAACCCATTCCATGATTCCTTTGGGATCCTGCACTATGAAGTTAAATGCAGCCAGCGAGCTTTACCCGGTTAGTTGGCCAGAGTTTTCTAGTCTGCATCCTGGGGTCCCAAAAGATCAAAGTGAAGGTTATTTGGAATTGCTTTCTGAGCTAGAGGAGATGCTTTGTAAAGTTACCGGCTTTGATGCCGTATCACTTCAGCCAAACTCTGGGGCTCAAGGGGAATATGCAGGTCTTCTCGTCATTATGAAGTACCATGAAAGCCGCAAGGAATCGTTTCGAAACATTTGTTTAATTCCCTCTTCCGCGCACGGAACCAATCCCGCTTCTGCAGCCCTTGCTGGAATGAAAGTAGTGGTTACGAAGTGTGATGCGGATGGAAATGTTGACCTGCAAGATTTGAAAGCAAAAGTGCAGGAACATCGCTCCCATCTTGCAGCCCTCATGGTGACTTACCCCTCTACCCACGGGGTTTTTGAAGAAGAAATTAGAGATATTTGTAAGGTGGTCCATGACGGTGGCGGACTTGTTTATATGGATGGCGCGAATCTAAATGCCCAGCTTGGACTTTGCCAAGGGGGAGAGTTTGGGCCCGATGTTTGTCATATGAACTTACACAAAACCTTTTGTATTCCCCATGGCGGAGGGGGACCAGGCATGGGACCGATTGCTGTAACGTCTCGCCTTAAAGACTTTCTTCCCAAGCACACGTTTGCCGAAACTGGCGGCCAAGATGCCATAGGACCCGTTTCGAGCGCACCTTGGGGCTCTGCGTCGATACTTCCCATATCTTGGATGTATATTCGCATGATGGGAGATGAGGGCCTAAAGAAGGCCACTCAAGTAGCCATTCTCAATGCAAACTATATGGCCCATCGCCTCGATCCTTATTTTCCGGTCCTGTATCGCGGAAAGTCAGGTCTTGTGGCTCACGAGTGCATTGTGGATTTGCGACAGTTTAAAGCGACCACGGGAATCGAGGTTGAAGACGTAGCGAAAAGACTTATGGATTATGGATTTCATGCGCCAACGGTGTCCTTTCCGGTTCCGGGAACCCTGATGATTGAGCCGACAGAGTCTGAAAATAAGATTCAATTGGATCGATTTGTTGACGCCATGATTGGGATTAGGAAAGAAATCGATAGCATTCAATCTGGTAAGTTTACCAAAGAGTCAAACCCCCTTAAAAACGCTCCCCACACCGCGGTAGCGGTCACGGCATCGACTTGGGATTATCCCTATTCTAGAGAGGAGGCGGCTTTTCCGGCCCCTTGGATACGCGAAGCGAAATTCTGGCCGTTTACGTCGCGCATAGATGGTGCTTATGGGGACCGAAATCCAGTATGTACCTGCCCTCCCCTTGAGTCCTATGAGGGTTAATTCTCACGGAGGCTTTGAGCCAAACTTATAGTTGAGCAAGCACGGCATCTTTAGTTGGGGTGCTTGCTCAGTTGCTCGGTACACACCAAATAGCCACGAATTCAGGAGTCAAAATGAATTTTGGATTGAAGGACAAAAGAGTGTTGGTTTGTGGGGGAAGCAGTGGGATCGGCTTTGCCGTAGCTAAAGATTTTAGGGAAGAAGGCGCTCACGTCACTATTTTTTCTAGAAATGAACAGAAAATAAAAGAAGCTTTGACAGCCCTTGGTCAGGAGCCCCTAAAAACGGACTATTTGGTGGCAGACTTTTCTAACCCCTCTGAAGTGGAAAAAGCCCTTTCCCAGTATTTATCGAATCACCCAGGATTTGACATACTCGTAAACAATACGGGCGGCCCGCCGCCGGGACCTGCGGCCATGGCCGATGCGGAGGAGTTTCAGGCCGCTTTTACCCAACACCTGATTTGCAATCATATCATTACCAAAAAACTCATTCCCCACATGTCCCAACAAAAGTTCGGGAGAGTTATCAACATCATTTCCACATCTGTGAAGCAGCCGCTGGAAAACCTCGGTGTCTCTAACACCGTGCGCGGGGCCGTGGCCAATTGGGCTAAAACCCTAGCCAATGAGCTTGGCCCGGTCGGCATCACGGTAAATAATGTTCTCCCAGGTGCCACAGAAACAAACCGACTGAGTCAAATATTGGAACGCAAAGCGAAGGCTAAGCAGCTCTCGGTGGAAGAGTGGGCGCAATTTGAAAAGAGTCACATCCCCCTACGCCGATTTGGCCGCCCAGAGGACATTGCCAATGCCGTCGTTTTTTTAGCAAGCGAAGCC
>CAXNGG010000025.1:0-12003 GCA_964201885.1 Oligoflexales bacterium | reverse complement strand
GGGTTTAGAGCGACTATCTAGATTTTAAGGATCTTAACGATACCAAGCTGGCTCATCAGGTTTGGCCAGCTTGGCTTAGTTAGAAATTTTAAATGGTATTGATGAAATGGGTTGGCGATGCCTGACCCATTTTAGTTTGTAGATTTCGTTAAAAGAGTCCGAGGTATGCTTTCAGGTAAAACCAGGGATCGTTAAGTCTATTATAAATTTTCTAAAATATAGTATCCCGGAACATCCTCAATAATCGTACTTCCATCTTTGCGCTTCTCTAAAACGGGTCGGAAACCTTTTCTTTGAAAGAGCCTCTGGGCCCCTGACATTGTAGGAGTAGTTTCCAAATAAAGGGTTTTATATCCCTCGGATTTAGCAAATTCAATGCAACCGTCAATGAGTTGGGCACCAATGCCTTGCTTTCTGTAGCTTACTTCAACAACAATATCTCTAAGTTCTGCGATTCCTTCGCTCGTAGAAAGTCCATGAAGGGGACCTAATCCAGCCGCACCCACCAATTTCGTTTCGTTTCTGGCTATTAGCATAGTGCTACCTGGCAAGCTGTAGATGGCAAAAAGCTTGTCAAGCCTTCTTAAAGTCGCAGCAGCTACGGTGCCTTCCGTATAGTGCGACATAGCGTTGCGAATAAGGTCTTGGATATCTTCTTCTTCAGCGAGGATTAAAGGTGTGATCGAAATCTGCAATCGAGTTCTCCTGAGCGGTAGTTTTAATTTATATAATTTTGAGTAGTATGTCACGTTATCCTTTTCACTTGACGGTTGTTCTTTAATTAGACTTGATATAGTCTCTAGCCAGCAATTTTTTGGAGACATTTTAATGTTGCGTAAGTCGATAGCCCTAGCATTTCTGTTTGTAAGCTCTCTTTCTGTTGCTGGTGAAGTCAGCTTGTTGTCGGGAGGGTTCTCGTCCATAAAAAAGGGTTCTGAAAAGTCCAGCGTGTTTGAGCTGGGTGGTAGGTACCATGAAGCTTACGACAAAAATATTGAGCTTTATTATTTGTTAGGTTTAATCTTTCGCAACTATTCACAAGGTGGGGATAGTAATGGGATTGAAATTGGTGGCGGCGCTAGATATTATGGAACTCCCTTTTCCAGTCAAATAAAGCCTTATGTGGCTCTACAAGCTTGGTATAAAAATGACGAGCAAAAGCTTCTCAAAACCAAGGAAAGTGGACTTTATTATGGTGGTTTATTAGGACTTAGATTCGGATTTAATGAGAAAGTTTTTTTTGATCTTGAGGGTGATTTGTTTGAAAGTGCTCTTGCTTCTTCAAAGAAAGAGAACAAGGATGTTTCGGCAACTCAAACAGAGGAAACGGAAACAACAACGTCCCAGCTTCGGGCTTCAACTAGAAACGATAGTTTTTTTAATAGCCTAAAAGTTGGTGTGGGGATGACACTCTAGAGCGTTTTATCTAGAAGTCTTTATGGTAAAGATTCTAGCCTGATTTTCAAGTTCATTAGAATAAGGGAGATTATATGAAGAGAGCACGTCGGTATCGAGCAAAAAAAAGAAGTCGAGTGGCCCGCAAAAGAAAAATTTCGACTCATGGTAAAAGAAACGGCGGATGGATTAGGTAAAAAAAGATCTTAGGATCCAATACTGTCAATAGCCTTTGGTGAAGCGAATTCAATAAGTAGTTCTTATTGGGTTCGTTTTTTTATCGCCCTAAATGGATTCCTATACTTTCAGCTGAAGTGATGTGATCATCTTGTAATGAGATTTGCTTGCGAGCACCCATTATTAGACTTTTGTAAGAGAGGGCTACAATGCTACTTCCTTGTAGGGCCAAATAGGTTCCAAAGTTAAGTTTGAGTGCTTCTTCAACGGCTCGAACTCCAAATCTAGTGGCCAATATGCGATCATTTGCTGAGGGGCTTCCACCTCTTTGAACATGCCCTAAAACGGTAACTCTCGTTTCCATCCCTGTGGCTTGATGGAGGGTTTTTGCCAGTTGATTGCCAACGCCTCCTAAAACCTCTTTTTGATCTGCAGACTTCATATAAAACGGGGATTCCCCCTTTGCGCAAGCACCTTCCGCCACCACGACAACGGAATAATGAATTCCTCTTTTCTTGCGACGGTCAATGGCATCAGCGATTTTTGAAACTTCAAATTGAATTTCTGGAATCAGGATCACGTTGGCGCCTCCGGCGATACCTCCATGGAGGGCAATGTAGCCGGAATCTCTCCCCATAACTTCTAAAATCATAATTCGGTCGTGGGATTCAGCAGTCGACTGCAGTCTTTCCACGGACTCTCTCACAATATCAACTGCGGAGTCAAACCCGATGGTTTTGTCCGTTGCCGGCAGATCATTGTCAATGGTTTTGGGCACACCAATTACGGGGAGACCGGCTTCAGAAAGCAAGGCGGCAATGGCCTGCGTCCCTTCGCCTCCAATAACAATAAGCACATCAAGTCCCAACAATCTGGCATTATCAAGCGTGGTTTTGACTCTCTGGGTTCGCTTTGTAGGATCGCTATAGGGATTGCCAGAATTGTCTGTTCCTAGTATCGTGCCTCCACGAGTGAGGATGTCGTCTACATGATTCCATAAAAGTGTTTGGAAGCGCGGTGGAGATTCTAAGAGCCCCGTCAAACTGTCTCTAATTCCAATGACCTCATGGCCCTGCTGGATGCTTGAAGCAACGATAGCTTTTATGGCGGCGTTTAAACCAGGGCAGTCGCCTCCTCCCGTACAGATGCCGAGTTTCACAGAGATTTCCCCCGTAACTTCAAAAGTGCCTTTTCATTGAGGCTTCGAATGTCTCTAATCAGGAGTTCGTGTTTTGGGTATTTAGCTAGCTCGGGGGTATTCATGTAAACGGATTTAATCTTGATGGTCCTCCCGGTAAAGCCCGTCTCTTTTTTAAGAATCACAACTTCCCAATTAAGATTGTCAAAGCTTACTGCATCTATGTTTTCCAGGGGAAAGAGGCGGTAGATCTTTGTCAAGTCAAAGTCAGACTTGGGCAGCTCCAGTGTTTGCATCCGGTCCACATCTGTTGCGTTTAGACCAGGGCTCGCATAAAGATATCTTATATTTGTATCTCCCTGCTCCACAAATAAAGCCTGACCCTCATTTGACCATCCTCCTGAGCTGAAGAAGCCTAGAGCTGCTAATGCCTTTGGGTCCTTCTTGAACTGTTCATAAAAGACAGCCTGCCATTCTTTTTGGATATGGGGGGCTAAAACGTCTTCAGGTGGCAGTAGCTGAGCTCCGATCGCGGAAGAAGCGGGGCCAGTAGCTGCCAGAACGATGGAAAGCATCAGAAGCAATAGTCTCATTCTCAATCTCCATGACTTAAGGCGCACAAATATTGTATCATAGTTTTCTATCATTGAGCAGGGATTCCAAATGCAGGAAACAAGATTAGAGCGTTTAAGAAAAGAATTGCCATTTCTTAGGGAGCGATTGTCCTCTTTGCCTAGATCCAAGCAAGTCGCTCACGATATCTGGGAATTGGGAGTAACATCTCCTGATAGGATTGCTCTAACGATTTCAGTCCTGGTTCATGGAAATGAGACGGGTGGGATTGGTGTGCTTAATGAGCTGGTCACTCTCCTTCATGCAGGGTTTCAGATACCAGAAGGCGGGGTTTGTCTTATTATCGGAAATGATAAAGCCGCCCTCCAGGGGAAACGTTTTTTAGATCGTGACCTGAATCGAAGTTTTGGAATGACTCTTGATGGCAGCTGGGAGGCATTGCGTGCCTCAGAAATAGCCCCTTTTTTAAAAAAATCCGGGCTTTACTTGGATATCCATCAGACGTTGATGCCCTCGGATAGGGGATTCTTCATTTTTCCTTATAATCACAAAGCCTTGAGATTTTCGAAATCAATTCTGCCGAGGGCCTCGACAGTCACCCATTGGGGAAAGCCTTTCAGCTCTTCAGGAATGTGCACTGATGAGTATATGGGCCAGTTCGGTGGGGTAGGGATTACCTTGGAACTTGGTCAAAATGGATTTGATCCCTTTCAAATTTCCTTTGGGCTACAGGCGGTCATTAATGCCTTCGCTTATGCCATGGATCCGAACTCTCTCCGTCATCCTGAGTGGCTTAAAGGGGAGTTGTTTACCTGGCAAAAGATAGTGGACTGGCCGACATCTGGCGAGGCCCATATGGACGAAGGTTGGACCAATTTTAGGCCGATTTCAAAGGGCCAAAAGATGGGGATACACGATGGCATGGAAGTAACTGCGCCGGAGTCCGGTTGGATGCTGTTTCCAAAATACTTTACCCCAGAGGTTCCTCAAACCTCGAGGCCTTCAGAAATGTATAGAATCATGAAAAAAATCACGGAATTGGATTTACCTGATTAAAAGACAGCCGCAAGGTGTCACCATCTTGGTCTTGAATGAGTATAAAATTTATTTTTCTTTTGAGTGTAAAATTAAAAATAAAGTTAAATATGGGGTCGTCACTTTGCTTTATGTCTGCTGACGCTATAGCGTTCCAGTCTGGCACTTGAGTTGTGGAGATCCACTCTAGTGTGACGACCTCTCCTTCAGAAGTTAAGGAAAAAAACAGAGACGAGTTTTTAGGAGCCAAAAATCCAACACTTGAAACTAAAGTTACGATGAGCTTTCGGTCGTCAATAAGCCGGGAAAGAATCTCCAGTTCGTAATGAAAGTCTAAATACCTTCTTTTGAACAACGCTTTTACATCAAATCCAAGATCATCTTCCAGGCGGTCGATTTGTATCGCTTCAAAGGCAATATGACCTTCCTCTAGCCGAGTGCTACTTAGAATCGCCCTTATCGCCATTTGCATGTCGGCAAGATAATAGCTGATGTCAAGAAAAGGTTTTGGATTTGTCGGATGATTCTTCAATATTCTTTCACATAAGACTTTTATCTTGGCAACTGGAGTATTTAAATTGTGACTTATCAGAGAAATGAAGTTGTATTTGATATCAACTTTACTCAGTAAAAACTTTTCTTTGTCGCGAGCTGCTTTGTACCGCGAATATTCCAGCGCGTACTTTACAAAGCCCCCACCAGTTAAACAAAGGACGCTCAAGAAAAGGCAATCGTAGTCTGGGAAATATAAATAGAAATTTCTTATTGAAATGATATTTCCAAATATAATGAAGCACGCAGAAATTAGAAAAAAAGTCGTGGCAAATGCGATGCTGAAGTTGAACAGAAATAAGAGCAGCAGCAAAGGGACGCCAAAAGTTATGGCCATGGCGATGTCGTTTCCAATTACTGAGATCCAGCCATGACTCAGAATATTTTCGACGCTTAGAGCCAAAAATTCATGAATAGGAGTTCCGTTCGCTCGTAAGGGTTTGCTTTTATTTTCATAGAGCGAAGGCACACGACCGATATCTTCTGGAGCGGTCATGCCAGAAGAACCCTGGAGCAAGTCTGTACCTAAAAAGACAATTTTATTTTGCAGTTTTTCAGATGGTATTGTGTCGAGATCCCCATAGCTAAAGACCGGTACAGAGCCTCTTTTGAGTGGGGTAAATATATATGATGGATTTGCATTTGGCAGCAAATTGCTAAGGCTTCGATTAGAGACGTTACCGAAGGTATCAGCTAATTTTTGGATCGCCAAATAGCTCCAGTTAGGATTGTATGGGCAGACGGTTCGACTCTTTCCGTTGCAAAAGTCAGCCACTAGAACTTCAAATGTATCGGGAAATACTTTCTTCAGTACCTCTGCCCTATCGAAAGATGAGATAATAGATATTTTCGACTTTTGGACGGGTGCCTTCAATATCTCTTTAACTTCGGCCGATGTGGGATCGGATGGGAAAAACCAATGTAAGTAGACGTGTTTGGGGTCAGACTTCAATATTTTTTTAGCAAACTTCAAGTGATCAGCAAGAGATATATTTTGAACGGCTCCGGACTTCTTTAAATCAAAATGCCTCAAATCCGAATCATTCAAAGAAAAAGCAACGACACTTTGTGTTGCATTACTCCGTTCCCCCGCTAAAGAAAGCTCAAACTCTAAGAGATCTAATTTCTGAAATGTAGATTTTTGAGAGTTTCCTGTGAGTTCCATTGTGAAATTTCCATAGAAAACCCATACAGTACCCATAAGAATTAAAGCTACAAAGGAAAGTGGATAAATAATCTTGATCCACGGCAGAAAAAATTTCTTCATTTTCGTATAAACCTTAGTATGAAGTCCGTGCCTTTCTCTGGAGCATCTCTGACATCTATTTTCAGGGATAAGGCGTCAGCAAAAAACTTAGACAAATAGAGGCCTAGGCCCGTGCCTTTGACGGTAAATGCTCGATCATCTTTGATTCTGTAGAATTTCTCAAAAATCTTTTCTTTAAAGTCATCATGGATTCCAGGCCCCTCATCTCGAATGATAAGTGATTGAATGACGTCCGTATCTTGAAAAGAGAAAATCGTAATTTTTGAGTCTGAGGGTGAATACTTTATAGCGTTGCTGAGTAAGTTAAATAAAATAGGCTCTAAGTAAACCTCATCGCTTTTTATCATCGTCTGGCCTTTAAGATTGATTTGAACCTCAATTCCTTTTTGGCTTGCTCCGATTTGTGACGCCAATCTTTCTAGAATGGGGACGATACGGACTAATTTAAAATGGGTGAGTCCTGGACTGCCTTCATTTAGGGTGGCAAGTGTATTTATGTTTTTAAGATATTCAATGAGCTCTTCGCCGCTAAAAACTAAATCTTTAAGAAACTCTGAATTTTCTGCAGATATGTCAAAAGTCGCGGATTTAGCGGACTCTAAAATTTGGGACGTTTGGTTCATAAGGCGCCGACTAAATTGATCTAAAAATCTTTCGTGCAATTTTGAGAGGTTGTCATGGGCCTTGATTTCGATGCGCGACTTCAAATTTGAGGCAATCACTCGAGTAGTTGAGTTGAATGCTCCAATAGCAGAAAAAATAATGCCATAGACAATGATTCTTGCCATGGGTACTTCAAATCCTAGAGTAGCTTCTAGAACAGCCGTTGTAACTATCATAGATACAAAGACGACTAAGCTTATGACTACCGCAGCACCAGGAGGGAAGCTCCAAACTCGGTAGGCTGCAACGCAGATGATTAAAAGGAAAGCCCAAAAAAATACAAATGCAATAGGCATTAAAGATTTTTCATGAAGTAAATTATCTATGGCCACTGCTTGTATTAAAGCTACAGGCGTACCAGAAGATCCTAGCTCATTGCTGCCGTCTGAGTCTTGAAAAGGAGTGTTTCCAAAAGTAGCTTCTGGCCCCCCAGGTATTCTTTTGCGATAGGTATCAAAGTAGAAAATAACAACTTTTTTAGTAAGATCCAATCCCGCCAGGGAATCAAGCGGAACTTCATGCAGCAAATTAGGTCGGAAGTAGTTTAGCTTCAGTTCAGGCTGCCGAGGGTTGAATTCTCTAGAGCCCTCTTCAAATTTGGCGCTGTTCCATAAATAGTCGGCAGTTACAGCGGAAATTCTTGCTTGGAGTCTTTCGGCGGCTTCTGTCTCTAGGGCTGCGAAGGCCACTGCTGGGGCAAGGGTAGAGTATGACTTTCCGTTAAGTTGATCCGTCAGTGGAACGGCGACGATGGTGTCTTTGTTGTACTCCCGACTTGTTTGGGCGGCTCTCAGCTGCGGTAATACAGATGGAGAAACACTCCTAAATAAAGGGTCGTCACTCATACTTCCGATCAAACCTAGGAAAAGGTTTTTCTTAGAGCTGAGAACCTCAGACAGTTTCTCCAAATCCTGTTTTGAGGCGTTGATTTCACGGCCTTGAATAAAAAAAATCGCGGCAGATATATTTTTGTTCTTTAATTTTGAAAATACGTCAATTATCGAGGATGTAGCACGGCTCTCTTCTTTTTTCAATCTGACGACAACAAGTCGATCTGAGGGGGTCGAAAAATGAAGCTGAGCTCGCATTCTAAAGGCAATTAAATCTAATTCCTCGCCAATTTCAGGCCTGGACTCGAAGAAAACGATTAAAATCGTCAAGAAAATGAAGACTACAACCGACGAGTATTTCATTACAGGCTTTCAAGTAGCTTAGGATCTTCTGCATTTATTGCTAGATACGCTTCTAAGGCTAGGCTGAGTTCTATTTCCTGCAACCTACAAAATATGATACTTGGCTCAAACCAGGAGCCATGTTTTAGCTTGTTTTCCTGAAAACAACCGCCTCTACAATATTTTTGCATCCAACATGTGTTGCAAGGAGCATGGTTGCCTGAACGATAGTCCTGAAATTGCTCTAACTTTTTCAAGTCAAGTCCAGATCTTACATCGCCGATCTTTTCTTCGGTGGATTCGGTGAAGCGATGACAAAGGAAATATTCACCTTTGGTCGATACGGACATATATCCAATTCCCGCTCCGCAAGTCATGCGATTTACATAACCGCGGTGGATAATGCGCAAACTCGCAGCAATATTTGTAATTCGAAGTAGCTTCTTAAAGTCTTTCTTTGCAAGGAGGCCGTGAACTGTCTTTGATAAGGCAGCACCCAAGAGTTCCACATCTTGTTCATCAATGGATTGACTGATATCGGAACTTGCTACTTTAGAGTAAGAAAGATTTGCCGAAAAATCAGAGAGAATTCCTTCAATCGATTCTGCAAAATCAGAAACCGCATTTTTGCTAAATGTAGCACGAATGCTCATATGCAGTTCTTCGAGCTCGCCTTTAAATTTTATCATTTTCTTTTTTACAAGTTCAGCAGCATTTTGCTTTTTGTCCATCAAAAGGCGCTGTTTTGCTTGAGCTTTATCACCGTCATATGAAATTTTGATGGATACCGAATGGTCTTTTAGGAATTTTAGTTGGGTGGAGTTTAATAGTGTAGCATTAGTGGTCATGCCAAAAGAGTAAGACGTTTCTTTGTTGCTCTCACACCACGCTACAACGTCTTTGATTAGTGGAAAATTTAAAAGGGGCTCCCCCCCAAAGAAGGCTATATGAAAACGTTTTTTCCCGTCGGAAAGACTTTTGACGGCTTTGATGGCAAGGTCGGAATGCATGGTGGAATCATGGCCATAGTTGCCGTCACCCGCATAGCAGTAGGTGCACCTAAGGTTGCAGCTTTCTTCCACATTTAAAGCGATCGACACTATGTTAATCGGCTCCCTTGTTATGGGAGTCCCTGGGCCTAGGGTCTCATGAGCCCTTTTCAAAAAGGAGGTGACTTCTAGGGGTATGGCCCCTCGAGCTCCTGATGGATCAACGGGCTCAAAAGAGTCAAAAACTTTCCTTTCCACTTCAATAATTGTGGAGGTAGGCAAATGGAGAAGACCATACTGCTTTCCATTGGAAAACGGCTTCCATGGTAACAAATGACTACCGGGGCTCCATAATTCGTCCTGCAAAGGAAACCTCATGCTAATAATATCAACCTCTTAGGTCTATGTCTGATACATAGCCTAGGGTCTTAGCGACGTCTATGCAAGTTCTATGCTGAAAATGTATAATAGACGAGAAAGTCATGAATCAGGTGAGGCAAAGATGAAAGCATTTCTAGTCCCGTGCTATTTGGGGATGTTGGGCATGGCCTGTCCGTCCTTTGCAGGCTCTGGCGCCCTGCCTAGAGCAAAGCTTGCTGTTCCAGGGTCTAGTGGTCAGAGAGAAGAGAAGCCGCCGGGTACCGCCGCTGTAGCCCCTTCTAGTGCTACTACCTCTGGCACTTCTGGCACCGCGACGCCAACTATGTCCACCTCCTGTCAGTCTTTTTTTGCAAGCGCTCTGGGCTCTAAGGGCTTTATTTCTGAGGATGGGAAATTCTATTATCAGCTTTATACATTGGAAGCTAAAGGACGTGAGTTTAGGCAGGCTTTTGAGGAGGTTGAGTTAAGCACTCTAAAGCGAAAAGACTTACTTGCCTTCAATCTGCCGCTTGTTGACATGGTTTCCTATGACGGCAGACCCAACGGAGAAGGTCTTAGCTTTGTAACTTTTGACAACAATCAAGACAATTGCTACTCAGGATCGGCGACCATGGTATCCATTCCGATTAGACGTGAATCCATTTCCGATAAGTCAGAAATTAAAAGGGAGCAAGGTAAGGTTTCTTCACTCATCGATTCTAATGTCATTTGGAATTTTTACGATCTCACAGCTAAGAGCTTGTTCGAAATGTCATACAATCCTTTTTTAAAAAGGCGATTGAGTTTTCCTGTGCAGCAAAATCAGAGAATCATTTACATGGGGCAAGGCAAGATTAAGCGCCCCTTTATCACTTTGAAAGATCGCGATCCAAAGGATCAAAAAAGCTCACCAACACTTATTAATTACGATATGAATGCGAATGAAGTAGGCCAGATAAAATTGCGTCAAGACGAAAAAATTTTGTTTGAAGCGCTTGGAAATATGGGCACCGTTTTTTTCGAAGGAAAAGGACTAAATTTTGAGGTTAAAGAATTTAAAGGCTGGGGCTCTGGGAATCGGGATCAAGTATTTAAAGCTTCGTTTCCTGTAGGTTTTTTACCCTCTCAGTCTAAGTTCTTGGTGAACTTTCAAAAACGAATCATCGTAGGCTATCCAGCGTCAAGCTTTTTTAAATCTAGGTGGCCGAATGTTCTCATTTTGGACTACGAAACAGGAAAAGAATTGGGAAGAATCACTCTTAAAGATGGTGTCGTAGGGCAGGTGTCTATGAATCATGATGGAACTCAAATTGTGGCTGAAGCCATTGATGGGACGACTCTCATTCGTAAGTCGCTAGTTCTCTATGACATAACCAGTAAAAAGTTGACTGTTATTGGCACATCTGCGGATAGCTCTAGGAAGACTCGCTGAAATTTCTAAAGTCTGTATTTTTATCCAAGTGAAGCTTGTTGGTTAGGAATCAATAGACCAAGATTCCTGTAGGGCATTAAGGTCGAGATTTGACTCGCTTAGTCCATCATAATTCCCTCTCTTTTTCCTGATAAAGCTTGGTTCTAAGAATGTCTAAAAAGCAGTCACCGAGCCTCATCGTTTAAAGTACGCAAACGCAAGCGATCAACAAAGTTTTGGTTTTTTGCCCTTAGAAGCCTCCTATATAAATTCTTTTTTCTCATCCATTTATGAAGGACTAGTTTTTTTGGGGTGCAAGGTCTGGTGATTTGAGCCCCTTGCCATTCAGTCAGCAAAGTGGCGTGATTTTTGAGAAGGCTCGTTGGTAGAATGGTCCACTTTTTTGTGGATTGCCAAGCAACACGGGTGCTCATTTCCTGGATTCCAGGTAAAATAGACTAAGTTTGTCTTCCCACTTTTTAAGTTGAACTGCAGTAAACTCTTGGAGATTTTGATGAGGCAGCTTCTTTCTAAACTTATGTTGACAGTTTCTTTGATGTCTATGAATCCATCCCTTGCCCATGCCGGCGATGATGTAGGGTCAGAGAATGCTTCCCAAGGGGAAATTGCCAATCAAGCTGTCAAGCCTGCTTCAGAGCCAGCTGCTTCAGAGCTAGCTGTGTCAAGCGCGGCGTCCGAGCCACCAAATCATGTTGAGACTGCAAACATGGCTCAATCGCCCCTTGATTTTAAGAGTGTGATTACGCCGTTTCAAGCAACTATTTTGGGTTTAGTCGAAGGAATTACCGAATATCTGCCTGTTTCCTCAACGGGGCATTTGGTCATTGCAAGTGAGTTGATCGGTGTTAGAAGCGACTCACTTACCAAAGATGAAGTAGAGGCGGTGGAAGCATTTGAGATCGTCATTCAAGGGGGAGCCATTCTTGCGGTTCTTCTGCTTTACTTTGGGAAATTGAAATTGATGATTCGTGGGCTTCTCGGCAAGTCTCAAGAGGGGCTAAAACTTTTTTTAAACATTGTAGCCGCCTTTGTTCCTACAGCGGTTTTGGGTTTGTTATTTAATAAGGTCATAAAAGAACATCTTCAACATCCCGGGCCCGTTATTGGCGCCTTAGCTGTTGGGGGGCTCTTGATGATTTGGTTTGATCGCTCTGATAAAGCCAAAAATGCTCGAAAAAACGGAAAAAATATAGGAGAGATAACGATAGCGATGGCCATTGCCATTGGCTTGTTTCAAAGCAATGCCATGT
>CAXNGG010000024.1:0-12030 GCA_964201885.1 Oligoflexales bacterium | reverse complement strand
CATTACAGTGATTAAAGATCTTAAAGTCAAAGGCTCGTCATTGGTCGTTAAAGTCGGTACCAAAGCTAAAAACATAAGGCTGATCCAAGGTGATCACAATATTGATTGTAGGCTAGATGGCATTGGGCAAATGCAGCTCAAATCGGAATTTGTTAAAAAAGCGTGACCTGGCTCAAGCGGGCCCTTATTTGCAGATGTTGGAAAAGTTTGTTAGGTTTTTAGCCATGCGGGTCAGCATAACTGTCGTAATAACGGCAGAAACGGCCACCACGTATCCTACCTTGTCAAAGCCTTTGATGGAACCATCAGCTTGAATGGTGACGATCAAACCGGAAAAAGCGGCACCAATGCCGCCAGAGATTTGCTGCATAGACGAGCTTATAGCCATGTAAGCGCCTCTCGAATCAGGGGTTGGGACTGCGGAATTTATCGCCTGGGAGGCGATAATCCTCGCTGTGATGCCTACGAATAACAGCCCATTAGTCACCATCAAAACATAAATAGGCACTTGGGAAAGATGGGTGAATGCCAGGACCATCGCAATGGTGAGGACAGTGCCCAGTTGATTCAATTTAATTTTGCCAATTCTATCGGACCACTTTCCTAAAAGTGGTCCCGAAATCATCGCCGCTATTCCGGTAGCTAAATAAACCAGTGGCAATCGTTCTAAGCTAATGCCAACGTTGTGGACAATAAATGCACTGGAAAAGGGCATGATCATGTAGCCACCTAGGGCCAATAAAGCCACTGCGGAAAATCCCTTTAAGTGGGCGGGATTGCGAATGGTCGCTAACAAATGATGAAACGCATTATTGTCTTTTTGCAATTTCAAATGGGCATCGATGGGTTGAAGGTATAAGAAAATAAAAATGCCTACGAGCGCAGCAATCCCAACAATCAAAACAAAGGGAGCATGCCAGCCATAATGATTGGCTAAGGTGAGCCCTATTGGGACGCCAAAGACTTGACTAGAAGCAAATGCCGTTTGAATGTAACCAATGACTTGACCGCGTTTTTGAACTTGAAACAAATCGGTGCTAATTGCCAGGACTACAGAACTGATCACTCCTCCAAAGATACCGGTGAGAATCCTGGCGGCAACGAGATAGGCATAATTTGTAGAAAGGGCACAAAATAACGTGCTGAGAGTAAAGCCTATATAAAAAAAGAGAAGTATTTTTTTTCTATCAAATTTGTCGGTAAAACCTGCAGCAAAAAAACCAGAAGCCGCTGCTGCGAAAGCGTAGGAAGACACAACAAAGCCAAACTGAGAGGTGTCTATATGAAGAGCTGGCATTAAAATAGCACCGACCGGAGATAGAACCATAAAGTCTAATACCACGGTAAATTGCAAAAATATCAAAATGGCAATGACGCCCTTTTGATATGAGGTAAGTACAACTTCTTCTTGTGCGGCGGGGGAGGCGTCTGCACGAGTCATAAATATCCTTGGTTGCAAATTTAGTGAATTATTCAATATTTGCAAAAAATTTGGTTTTTAAATTTATTTACTATAAAACAAGGTCAAGAATTGGCGCCTAAACACACAAAGCAGAGGGGGCCTCTGCTTTGTGTTCAAAAAATTCTATTAAGAACCGTTAGCTGGAGCCTAGCTGATGTGGAGGAGCTCGCGGTACTTGGGAAGAGGCCAAAGAGCATCGTCAATACACTCTTCAAGCTCACTGGCTAAAGCTCTCGCTTGAGCCATAGCTGGCACGGCTTTGTCTGCAAGGAAGGTAGCAGCCTTGGTCTCGTCGTGGGTGCCTTTGGCCACTTCCATAACTTTGCCTAAAGCTGATATCTCAACCAAGAGTCTATCTGTCTTTGAAACCAACGTTTTATAGGATTCAAGTTGAACGGAGGGATAACTTCCCGTGATTTCTTTTGCGGATTTTAGAGCTGTGGAAAGCAGAATCTGCTGTTCTATGGCAGCAGGATAAACTTGACTTAATAGCAGCTCATTCATGGTTTCAAGCTCTATGAGGCGAATCTTATTGTAGCGTTCAATAAACACGTTATAACGCGCCTCTGTTTCGCCCTCCGTCATCACCTTGTGGTCAGCAAACATTTTCAACACACTGGGCTTTAAAAGTGCGGCCAAAGCAGCTGGGGTTGTTCGGTTATGGGCGAGGCCTCGTTTTTCTGCTTCTATGTGCCATTCTTTAGAGTATCCGTCCCCGTCAAATTGGATCGCTTTGGAGCTTTTAAAGGTTTCGGCAATTACGGCAAGAACCGTTTTGTGATCTGGCGTTGCAGAAAGCGAGCGCAGTCTTTCATTCATTTGGCGAAGGGCTTCAGCTACAGCAGTATTTAGAAAATAGGTGGGATCACTTACGGATTGGCTGGCGCCGCAGGCCCTAAATTCAAACTTATTACCCGTAAAAGCAAACGGAGAGGTGCGGTTTCGGTCTGTATTGTCTTTAGAGATTTCAGGGACTTTTGCCAATTCCATGTCGATGGTTTTGGCTCGATCAGATAAATTCCCCGTGGAATTAGAGGCGATTTTTTCCACGACTTCCGTTAGAGCGTCGCCTAAAAACGCAGAAATGATCGCAGGTGGCGCTTCATTGGCGCCCATTCGGAACTCATTTCCAGCGGGAGCTACAGAAGCTCTTAAAAGTTCCGCGTTGTCATGAACTGCTTTAAGAGTTGCGGCTAAAAAGTATAGAAAGCGGACGTTTTCGTGAGGTTTGTCACCGGGATTTAAAAGATTGACGCCTTCAGCTGTCGCAAGTGACCAGTTGACGTGCTTTCCTGAACCGTTGACACCATCAAAGGGTTTTTCGTGGAAAAGAGCTTGGAGGCGGTGTCTTTTGGCCACATTTTTAATGACTTCCATCACGATCTGGTTGTGATCTGAGGCTAAGTTTGCAAATTCAAAAATAGGGGCACATTCGTATTGTGCAGGGGCCACTTCATTATGCCTGGTTTTTAGGGGGACCCCTAGCTTATAACATTCGTGCTCAACTTCCATCATAAAGTTAAGGATTCTAGGTTTGATCGAGCCAAAATAGTGATCTTCAAGCTGCTGTCCTTTTGGGGGATGAGCTCCGATGAGCGCTCGGCCGCATTGAACAAGGTCTGGGCGTAGGGCCCAAAGAGATTCGTCCACGAGGAAATACTCTTGCTCAGGACCGCAGGTTACCGTTACATAATCCGTTTTATCACCAATCAACTTTAACGCATCTTTAGCTTGTTCATTAACCGCATGAATGGAGCGCAAGAGAGGAGTTTTCTTATCAAGAGCCTCACCGGAATAGCTCACAAAAAGTGAAGGAATGCAGAGGGTCACTCCATTGGTAGTTTCTACAAGAAACATCGGAGAGGAAGCATCCCAAATGGTATAGCCGCGAGCTTCAAAAGTCGCTCTACGTCCCCCGCTTGGAAATGACGAAGCATCAGGCTCTTGCTGAATGAGCAGTTTGCCATTGAATATTTCTATTGCGGAACCATCTTTATCAAAGGAGAAGAAGGAGTCATGCTTTTCAGCCGTAGAGCCAGTTTGAGGTTGAAACCAATGGGTAAAGTGAGAAGCGCCTCTGCTGATGGCCCATTCTTTGACCGCCAAGGCAACTTTATTGGCTGTTTCTAAAGTAAGCTTAGAGCCCGATACGGCGTACTCTTGCAAAAGTTTTACATCTTCGGTGGGAAGGGCTTTTTTCATTTGCTGAAAGCCGAAAACATTGCAACCAAAGTATTCTGATACCCGAGTTGCGACTCCATTTCCATCCATGGGACGAGTAAAAGTTCTGATCCCTCTTTCATTTGCTGAGGAAAGAGCTCTAAAGCGAGGCTCTGCGCGACCTGAAACTGACATCTTTTTCTCCTAATCTGGTATTAAAGTTGGGAACACCAGTGATTGCAAAAATAAGCCCATATCCCGGTCTAGTTGATGAGCTGAAAAGCTCGAAACCAGAACGGAACCCACGACCCATGATGACCACACAACTTTATATCTAAGTATTGTTTCTGCTGCAAGTTCAAACCTTTTTGTCTACCTTGAAGGAGATCTCTTTACAAACTTCAAAGTGTTCAAGGCGTGGAGAATGCGGTATCGGCAAAGATCCCGGCTTGCTGCAGTGCTAATCACCATATCTGCGTGCTTTTGTTTTTCAGCGTCTGAGAGCTGGGCGTTTAGGCTCACCATAGCCATGCGGTCGTCCATGCCATCTCTAGCTTTAATGCGCTGCAACCTAATAAATGTCGGGCAGACGATCAGCCAAGTGGCAAAGAATTCATTTTGGCGATGGGCTTCTATAATTACTGGAGCTTCATAGAACCAAAACCGCGGATTCTGGAGAAGCCCCTTTTCTTCCAAAGAACGAGCCAGCTCTGCTACGATCAACGGCTGAGTTATGGATTCAAGGCGCTTTTTCGTTTCTCGGTCGGCGAACGTTAGGTCTCTTAGCTTTCTACGATCTATCTCTAGATTGCCATTTAAGACCGCGGAACCAAATGCTTCTAGGATTGTTTGATAGCCCCTATGGCCTTTGACAAAGATTTGCCGTGACAACTTGTCCGCTTGAATCACAGGGTAGCCTAGCTCTTCGAGGACAGCAATCAAGGTCGACTTGCCTGCCCCGATGCCCCCGGTAATGGCAATTCCCCAATGAAGGCAAACATCCTGAGCAGTTAAAAGTTCCATGTAACACCTAACGATAGACCTTCTTTATAGGGAACAATCTGCCAGTGAGGGGCGGTTTCCACCTCTTGTAACGAAGCGATATTTTCGGTGTCATTCGTGGGTTCCACGGCTGTGGTGGTGGCCGGTCCGAAGACGAGACTTTCCGCAAAGCTAAGCACCCAAAGGGCTCCAAATCCCCCTAAGCTAATGTAGCTCTTGAGGCGTGTGTCATCCACGTATTTCTTGATACTGGCTCGGTAAGCTTCTGTATCTGCCTGATAAGCCTCAGGGTTCGTTTGACTGGCTCCGTCAGCGTCACGACTTGTGATTAAAGCTTGACCATTTTTCGCTGCTTTGTCAGCGTCGGAGTTAGATTTGTACCACATAAAGATGGCGCCTCCCTGACCAGCACCAAAAATAGTCCCTAAAAGGGGCTTGCCGCCAACAAATTGCGGCACGCCGAAGGGAAGAAGAGAGAGCCCAAAGGGAATCTCTTTCTTTGCTTTTTTCTTATTCTTTTTGGACGACGATGACCCAAACGTTCGCTTATAGCTTGTGGGGTGGGGCGAAGAATCTGAAAATGGATTCGGAGCCGGCTCTACGGCGGGCGATGGGGGAGCGCCGTAGGGGTCGTAGGCTGGGGCTCCTGAAGTAGCTGGGGCTCCAGTTCCAGAATAGATAGGAACTACCGTGACAACCGGGGGTCCAGGATAGGGCGACGGATACTGCTGGCCTCCGAGAGGAGGATACCCGTTGATATAAGGCGAGGGCCCATAGGGTTGCGGGAATGGCTGAGGATACATTGTTGGAAACTGCTGCCCAAAAGGCTGCTGAGGGTAGGGCTGTTGATAAGGCTGCTGAGCATAAGGTTGCTGAGCATAAGGCTGCTGAGCATAAGGTTGCTGAGGGTAGGGCTGTTGATATTGGGGAGAAGGATATCCACTTTGAGGTTCTTGGAAAACAGAGGGACCGCCCGCGTTTGTCTGACCGCGCGAAGTTGGCGAGGACTTGGGTGATGTGGGATTTGGCTGCCTGACAGGGAGAGTCGCTACAGGTTGGTAGGACGTTCCTAGGGGGTCGCGCGCACCCCCAGCGAGAGGAGGATCTTCGCCTAAAATGTCGACTTTTTTAGAATTGGGTTTTGCCTGCAACTTGCCCTTTGAAGTGGAAGACAGATTGTTTTTAGGCATTCCTTTTTGAGCCATCGAAGACTTTGGGAGAGGTTTTGGTGCGGGCGCTTTAGGGGGATTTGCTAGCCGCAAATTTACCGATGCTTTTGCGGTGGCTCCTTCGGCAACTTTTAAAGTTCCTTTTGCGGGCAAATACCCGACGGCTGTGACTTCAAAGATAACCTTGCCGGCCTTCACTTGAATCAAGTCTGAGGGTGATCCGGCAAGGATTCCGTCGATGGAAATGGTTGCGGACTTTACGTTGCTCAGGACCTGAATAAATGTACCTTTTTTTTGGGGAGACATGGAAGGGCTTAGAAATCCGCCCTCTTTCTGTGCTGGCGAGCCGAGCGCTTTCGCAGCCATTTTGGAGGTTAGGGGAGAGCTCGATCTGCTTTTTGCTGGCGGGCTAGATGGTTTCAATGGGGTCTGTTGCGCCGTCCCAGAAACCCTCCTACTCGCGGGAGCTATTTGAACGGAGGGCTTAACGGATTGAAAAAATACGATCACGGAAGCATCAAAGACTTCGCTGCTTCGAATGCTTTGGGAAGGGTTGAACCTTTTTGCTTCAGCAAAATATTTTCTAGCTTCCTCTTTACTTCCGAGTGAGTAAGCTACGATGCCAGAAACTTTTAAGGCTTCAGATTTTTGCTGAGGGTTCTTCGCTGCTTTTAAAGCATTTGCCGATTCCACCTTTGCGGCAAGGAGATCGCCAGATTTAAATTTCTGCCAAGCCTTATCGGTCCCGCCCCCTTCTGCCGTCAAAGTAAAAAGCAACCCCATGATCATTCCTAAGAGGATCATACGTTGTTTTAGGCAATGAAAGAAGCTGGCGTCCATCACTCAAATTCCGCATTAAAGGTTATCGATCCATCCGCATCGTAGGGGCTTGGAAGGATTATGGTTCGCTCAAGAGCTTTGCCTTTATAAACCGCTTTTACAACATAGCTGCCCCCAGGAACCAAGAGCGTTTTCTTAGAATTTGAAAGATTCACGCTTTCCCTAAGATGTATAGAAGAGACATTGACGAGAACCTGGGAGGCGCTGGTGGTTAAAATGAGCTTATATAAGGGTGGTAATTCCTTTTCTTTTTCAAGTTTAAGACTTAGAAGCTTGGTCGTTCGACCTCCTTCGATCTTGGCCATACCAAGAGCTGACTTAAAACCTTCTTTGGTAACTTTAACATCATACCCACCCGGTGGGAGTGAAATTGACTTTTCATGGGTGGAAACCAAGCCATAGTCCATTCCATTTAAAAAGAGGCGTCCCTCGCTCGTGGTGCTCATCGTTAATATGCCTTTTTCAGGGGCCTTAGGACTTGCGATTGCTTTTTTTGAAACATTCTGATCTGAGGGATTCAAAATTTCCTTGGGTGGGTTCGACTGATTAGGACGAGATTTTTCAGAGGCTCTAGGTTCGCTGGGTTTGCTTTCGGCGGGCTTTGATTCGACGGGCAAAGCTTTGGCGCGACTCACGTCCTTAGCTCTTGCTTTTGGCGATGGCGCAGGCAGGGGAGGCGTCTCGCGTACAGGGGGCTTCTGAGAGATGACGTTTTCCTTATTGTCAGGGCCATTGTTTTGCTTCGGTTGCGGTTTCGTTTTTGGTTTTATGTCGTCGTTTGGTAACGTCTCTGACGAAGTTTTGGGGGCAGATGCGATGATGGGCGTCGAAGGCCTGTTGACCGTTGGTTTTGAAGTGGTTTCTCTTACGGGTCTATTCACTTTGATGTCGACGTTTCCCTTGTTTCCCCAAGGCAATGTTTTTTCTAGGAAGATCCATAAGAATGGAATCAAGAGCCCCATGAGGATTCCGGTTAGGATTAAGCCAGACTTTCTACCAGTAGCTGATTCCTTCTTGAGGCCATAAGCGGCTGGAACAGGTTTCGTTACATTTCTATAAAGAGGCCGTTCGACTTTGAGAGGAGAGGGTCCCCTATGACTCGGAGCTACTTCAGATGGCTTTGGGGTATAGGGTTTAGGAACCTCTTCTTTCTTAGGTTCGGTAGTTTTTTCACCACTTGATGAAGTTAGGGAAGCTTCATTGAGGCGGCGCAATTTTTCTTGATAGACTTTTGGCTGTCTAAATAGCTGCTCCATTTCCACGCGAGAATCTCCAAAACCAGCTGATTTTAATATATGTTCCAGCTTTTCTTCGACGTCCATCGCATTTAAATATCGAGAACTTGGTTTTTTTTCTAATCCTTTCAAGATGAATTCATTTATAGATGCCGAAAGTTCAGGACAGATTTCTTTAGGAGGCATGGGATCATCTTCAATGATTTTAGTGATGATCTCCGCGGCATGACTCCCCTTAAAAGGAACACTGCCAGTAACCAGTTCATAGTAAAGAACACAAAGGGAATATAAATCCGATGAGCTCGTGACAGCGGAACCGCGAATTTGCTCAGGAGACATATAGCTTGGCGATCCCATAAAAGTTCCAGTTTGGGTCATGTCGCCTGTCGCCATGTCTTTGGCTATGCCAAAGTCCATGAGCTTAATTCTACCGCTCTTAGTAATCATAATATTCGAAGGTTTAATGTCGCGATGAATGATGCCGTGGCTATGGGACTCATGTAAGGCGATCGATATCTCACGAACAATGCAGGTTGCAATGTAGGGGTTTATACGATGTTTTTCAAAATCCTTGAGGTATCGTGACAAATCTACGCCATCAATTAGCTCTGTAACAACCCAAAGTTCTTGGGAAGACTCACCGGAGAAATCATAAATTTCTAAAATATTTGCATGGCGAAGTTTTGAAACGGAATGGGCCTCTTTAATGAATCTTTTTCTTAGGTCTCTGCTGTTTTGCATATGCTCGTGAAGAATTTTAACGGCGACTCTTCGGTAAAGTTTTCTATCTTGTGCCTCATAGACACTAGCCATGCCCCCTTCGCCAATTTTTCGAAGGCATTCATATCGATTTTCAATGAGGTGCTTTTTCATCACATACCTATCTAGTCATGCTCGACGTATCGGAAAAACCCTCAAGTCCATGAACTCTTCCGCTAAATTGTCGAAGTACCAAAAAAAGCGTTCAATTGAGAAAATAGAAAATAATTTCGAGGAAGGCAGTGTCATCAGCCGCGTAAGCTTAAACAATTAGAGCGAGTCTGGCCGACTCGCTCTAATATTTGTAAATGGTAATGTTTTGATGAGAGCTAAATGGGCGCTTATAGTGAGAGTTTAGCTGCCGACTGGGAAAGGGATTCGCTTAGACTCATGATGCGAATAAGGGGTGCATAACTTCGCTCGCTGCGTTTGATTTGCGAGCTGATTTTTTCAAGGCGGATCGCAAGATCGCTCAGGACTAAAGCCGACGGCGAAGATGAGTAACCATTCGCCATCAGAGATAAGGCTTTAGCACTAGCCTCCATGGTGTTGAGACTTGTTTCACCCACATGACGATACTCCACGCCATCGACGACTATTTTTGCAGCGCTGAAAGGGTGATTAAAAAAATCCTCCTGTAAAGTTAGAGTTTGAACGCTACCGGTGGCACTTTTAAATTGAACGGAAGTCCCAGCGGAAAGTATGATTTTGTCCAGAAAAATTGAGGCCATTTTTCGATCTATATTAAGGTCTGTCTTATCCACACTAAAACCCTGAGGAACGACTGCCGCAAGAGACTTATCACCAGATTTTGGACGCTTTGCAAGTATTGTTTCAGCCGCAGATATAAAGCCAGATAGTGATGTCCCAGTAACAATGTCACGATCTACTTTTCTTAAAACGACAGCATCATTTTCAAATTTTGAAACATCCAAATTCAAATTGTCCAGGAGACTTGGAATGGATCCTCCGTGGATTTTCTTAAACTCATCCCACCAGGGCTCGGTGGTCTGTATGGCCTGACCAAATCCAAGGTTCAAAATTTCTGGCAATAGCTCTAGACGTATTTTTTCACTGAAGGACGCGCTAGCTTTAGAGTAGGAATTTAGAAAACTTAGCCAAAGCTTGCCTTGTTCGACGCCGAGCCCTTTGATCAAGGCTGAGGCATTTGCGATATTCTCAGGCAATCCAGCGAGTTGAAGTTTTCTAATGGGTTTAGCAACATTGAATTGTATGGACTGTTTGATGTCTTTCCCGAAGTCATAGCGCTGACATTGGCTAAGAGGGTCTATGGTATCTTCGTCGGTACAGAATTTCGTAGGTTGGTCCACAGTAACTTTAGAGAGATCTCCGTTGTAGGCGACAGCTAAGGCGATCAAATCATAGACTCCAAGTCCCGGATTTTCCACATAACCATCGGTAGTTTCTAAGGCTTTCGCATGCTCGACAATTCCAAAACCATAGAGAACATAATCCATGATGGAGTCTGTACTCTCTAAAGTCTTTACGGGTGTCTGGATCTTAGCAGGGGACTGTGAGGCGATAAAGTTGTGTCTTAGCCCAAATGTGTGGCCTAGCTCGTGGATAATGACAGAGCGTACCATGCTTTTAGCTGCCATTTCAGGACTGATCTGCGCCAAACCTTCAGGTATAGGTCCACCAAGGTCTGAAAAAGTTGTCTTAATATCTCTAATGCAATCTATTCCTGACTTTGGTCTATCGGAGGCGGAAGAGAGATTCTGAGGAGCTGTGAAATCCAAATTGTCTAAAGCTTCATAGCTACTTTGAGAGCTATATTGAGAGCTACTTTGAGAGCTATTTTGAGAGCTGTTTTGAGAGCTATATTGAGAGCTCTTTGTGGAACGATCTTCTCGCGTTAATGCCGCTCCAGACTTCAGGTTGATGACACCTAAATCGGCTAGGATTTTTTCACATTTCTTAGTTGCTGCATCTAGCATTTCAGGAGATGTGTAGAGTTTTGATCCTTTTTCTTCGACCGCAGCCGTTTGAAGAACTTGATAACGACAGCCTGCCATAGCCCACATAGCACCCGTCATAAAAACGTCTGCGGACTTTACTAGGCCAGTAAACGGATGAGCAGCAGCAGTCGCCCAGGCTGAGCCAATGGTCCCATCATTATTCCATTCAATAACGCTAATTCTTGGGTCCGCGGCTTCGATGGCCGTAAATTCTGGGTGCTTGGCTTTAAATTCATCAGCTGTGTAGGCAACGATTCCTGCATTTGGAATACTCATGACCTGAAACGCTCGTGCGTATGCGTTCACAGCGGATTTTACGACCTCAACCATAGACTTAGGAGTGTCCTCAGAGAGGACAAATTCTATTGGTTTTGAAGTGTCATAACGCCTGACCGCCTGAAATGGTTCTTGCTTAGATCCGTTAGGAGTCCCAATTATATCATCTGTCAAAAAGTAGGGGGTAACATCAGGACGATCTGTAACGTCCGTAACAGCACCAGAAGAGAATATTTTCTTCCGAGCATCTGCTAGCTTTAATGTTGAAGATGATGGATCCACTTCAGTAGTTGGAGAGAGTCCTAGATAGAAAACGTGCCCACTTGAAGTGATAGCGGTTTCATCAGTGGTTTGTTGCGAATTGACAACCCGCATATTGTAACGGATGGCGAGATCCGTTGTTCCTGTTAAACAGTTAAATTTAGCTAAACTTTCCGAGCTGCATTTCGCAAGCGCTGGCGTTGTCGCTAGAAGGGAAGTGATGCTTCCGGATTCTCCCAGAAGATTGCTAATAAAGCCTTTGTCATCTGGGGAAGAAAAGTCAATTTGAAGCTTAGTTTTTGCTCCATTGACGTTTCGAATGGGAAAGCTTGTGATGATTAAATCTGGATAATGGGAATGGTTAGAGGCACCTTCAGGGCGTTCAAGCACATAGAGACGGCCAGCGTTTATTTCGAAGCGGACTAATTTACCCTGCAAAACGTTGAAAGTTTGTCGAGTCAGGTTCCCGTCGTGGGCTGAAATAGAAAGGGAAAAACTTTGATTAAGAAGCCAGTCTTTATCGATGACGACAAGATCTGAATCAAAATCAGAATCTTGCACTTGTTGCACATCTCTAAATGCTAAAGGCTTCTCTTCACCATGAACCACTTTAGTCTTTTCTTTTTTTGAGCATCCAAAACTTGAAGCTAATCCTAAAGCTATAGCATAAATTTTTAAGGTCGACATTTTTCCTCCTATGGTGAACCAGGGGAGGGATTATCAAATTAAACCCGCCGTTGTCACTATTAAAAGCATCTTCTTAGGGATTACCGGAACTTGGGAACAAGTAGCTTGGAAGAAGGTAGCTTGGGAAGAATAGAAACAGAGAGCCCCACAAAACCTTATGGGTCTGATGGTAAGGGCTAATAAATATTGGTATTTATTCC
>CAXNGG010000023.1:0-12281 GCA_964201885.1 Oligoflexales bacterium | reverse complement strand
TGGAACACTTGCTTGGCTAGACAGCGGCTTGCCAAATAGTCAGGACTAAATGTGCCTGAAAAAGTCACCTTTACATCCAGGGTATTTTAAAGTTTACGCCCTAAGGTGTCCCTAGGGCGTTTGGGTAGCCCTTGCAAGTTGACAGCGCTCCAAAACCAATCATTTAGTCTTTTTGGCGTCCCCATCTTACTCCTTGCTACCTTATCATTTAAAAACGCCTACACACCGATCCCTGGAAAAGCTTTAGCTTCTACTAGGAGCTGACAATAGCCTTGCGCCACTAGGTTCACACTCTAATCCTAACGTCCTTTAGATAGAGAGTCTTCACGGGCATTAAACGCAAAGCCTTGAAACTGCTGCCACTGGCCATTTTGCCGGATCTATTGGCTCTCCATTTGCCCAATCGCATTTAAGTGTTTGAACCATTGCGACGATAAGGCTGGCAGTCCTTTGGTATCTTTTGTATTTGGAGGTTTGATGGGGAGTTTAGAACGCAAAGGCGGGGCGGCAAGAACACAGGGGAGGTTTTGGCCCGCAAGTGCAGGCCTGGCAGCTTTACTCTTTGGAGCGTTCTTCTACTTGGTCGTGCGCGGATATCTTGCTTCCAGTAGACTTTCGTTTACAGCTCAAAGCATAGCCCCTTGGACTTGGAGGGGCCTGGCCTGGGGCAGCACACCCTCCCTTTTGCACGGCTTTGCTTTCACCTGTTTTGCAGTGGCTGCTGGACAGCCGCGGAAATCCGCATTGCTCTTTTGGCTACTTATGGGGTCAGCCTGGGAGCTCTGTCAATTGCACTTCCCTATGCTTGGAACATACGATAGTGCAGACCTCGCTGCCAACACACTAGGCGTCTTCCTTGCCTACGTCCTATCCGGGCTGAGTGTAAGCAATGACTTAAAAACAAAAGCTTTCCCTACCTTGCGAGTCCCTATCTTGGCAATTGGGCTTTTGACGTGCCTGGCAACCTCAAAGAAAAACAATGGTGGCCCTCCGATATTGACACTTCCTACACACGAGCCGGTTTACATGACTTACGAAGATCTACGCAAATCATTTGCAATTGAATCTCCACGTTCTATGGTTCAAACTGGCAAAGTATTGGCTATTGGACAGACTCTTTTTGTGACTGAGCTTAATCAAGGAATCCATGTCATAGACAATGCGGACCCTACCCACCCTAAGCCGATTCTTTTCTTAAAGCTACCGGGAAACTTGGATATAGCCGCCAAGGATGGTGTGCTTTTTGCGGACAGTTTCATCGACCTAGTTGCGATTCAACTTGATGGAGAAAAGCCTACTGAAATCTCTCGCATCAAAGACACTATCCCATGGAATGCCTATCAAGCGACTGGCAACTTTTTGATTCAATATGACCCGGCCTCTCTTGATCCAAAAAAAGGAGTTGTTATCGGAGCCAGGGAGATTGACAAGAATCTCGTGAAAAAATCGAAGGAGTCCCATGATAAGTAAAATCTTGAACCTTAAAATCCTTATTCTAGGAATAACAATCCCTTTAATGTCTTGTGGAGATGGCGGTGGAGATGGCGGTGGAGTAAAAGTTGACCTGTCTAGCAGCCCAACATTTAATGCCGTAGATCCCAGTGGCTATGGAAAAGTGGGAATTGCCGCTGAAGCAGGCTCCAAGCCTCGGTTCGCGACCCTAGAAAATCGTCTCTATGCCCCATCGGAAGGCGGCCTCACCACATTTGATATTTCAAACCCCAAAGAGCCCACAAAAGTTGGATCAATACCGGTGAGTGGCAACATAAAATCTCTGTTCCTCGACGGCAAGCGCCTCTACATCAGCACAGAAAACACTCTCTACATTTATAGCCTCGAATCGCCTGACAAGCCTATTCAACTTGGGGAATTTATCCATAAAGAATCAAACACACCCCTTGTTGCCTCGGGACCCAAGGCATATTTCACGACGCACAGCGGAAAAGGATGGCCCCAAGGCGGTAAAGAAAATCAGCTTTACACGCTCGATGTCACGCTTGCGGGACAGATCAAACAAATCTCGTCGTTTCCCATGGGGAACCCACAAGGACTAGCGATCGTTGGCCATCGCCTTTTTGTCTGTGATGGGACGAACGGTCTCGTTGAGTTAAATGTGGAAAACCCAAATTCCGTTGCGCAAGTCGGGGTAGTTGCTGACGAGATATGCTTAGACGTCATACTCCTAGAAAAAATCCTCGTGGTTTCCGGCTCCTTGGGGGTTACCCAGTATGACTTACTCGCCCCTAACTTAAAACGGCTTAGTCGCATAGAAACCACATCAATTGTAAGTCCTATTCCGGCCTCTAAAAATTAAAGACATCTTTAGCCAGTTATTTTGGTTCGAACTCCTCAGGATACCTGTTGAATAGAGTGAGCCGAATGGTTATCAGATCTGGCATTTCTAGAAATCGATTATATGGCAGATAATTCCGCTTACCCAGTTTAGCAAGCCGAATTTTAAATAGAGACTCTGCCGCTTAGACGCAAGGTCTTAGATATGCCCTGTTGGTGTTAGTAGGCAAAAACTAACCATCACAGCCCACCCTAAGACAAACAGCTTTGCTCCTATGGAGGAAGGAACTGGCTAGGTAAATATCGCAGTTACCTCATTCCGTCTGAGTTAAGGTATTCTCAGTGTAGGTCAGGTCTTATACCCAAGAGGAGCCCATAGAATGATGCTAAAACAACATGAAAACTTTGAAACAGCCAATAGTAGTGGGGAAATTAAGTGGGTGGTCAGGCAGGAACGATTTGAATTAGCCGATGATTCCACTGACATTCAAATTGGGAACAATACCTACAGGATCGTCAATTATTCAGCGACAGGACTTGCGATCATTTCAGATGCAAAAATCACTGGCGAGACCTGCGAAGTCAATGTCAGATTTATGGCAAACTCCTTAGCCAAACTTGAAGCTAGCATTATCCGCAGCGTTCAAATCAACGGCGGAAAATACGTAACCTCCCTAGAGTTTAGGCACCACCTGCTTCCCATCGATCAACTTAACGGCCTTTACACGGCACAAAACGTTCTTTCTAACTACCGATTTCAGTTAACACCAAAAGTATCGAAAGGCGTGATTCATCAGGTCCTTATTATTAAAGACTTTCTGGAAACCGCTGAAAAAGCGTGCTTAGAAATTGAAAACGACCTCAAGAAAAGCAACGAGTCGCACCACCTCTATGAAGAAGTCGAAAGATCAATCGTTGAAAATACTTATCAAATGCTCGCCCAGCAAATTGACGACTCTTTCACTAAGCTGGTAGATGCTATCCCTAGTTCAGAATCTGAAAAGAATGAAAGTTATGAATACATTCGGGAAAAACTCGGCAATATCCTTCTAAGAGCTGCATTTGCAAATCGCGCCTTCAACAAGCCCCTAGGCTATGCCGGCGACTACCAGATGATGAATATGATCTATCACCGTGGAAAAGATGGTGCCTCTAACCTATTCACAAAGTGTCTCAATCAGTACTTTTTAACTCGACCTGCGGCTGTCGCTGTAAAAAACCGCTCCTTCTATTTAAAAAGAAAGCTGATGGATCTTGTCACAAAGACACGCGGATCTAGTCAAAAACTAAGAATTCTTTCTTTGGCATCTGGTCCTGCACAAGAAGTCATTTTAGCCCTAAAAGACATGACTAAAGCAGACGCCGAAAGAATTGAATTATGGCTTGTCGATCAAGATATCGAGTCCTTACGCTATGCGCAAAGGGATTTGAGACGAACCACCATGGAACTAGATCTCAATCCAAAGATTTACTTTGAGAATATGGCTATCAAGAATGTGCTCAAAGAAGGTTTTCCGGTCGAAAACTTAGATTTAATCTATTCGGCTGGGCTTTTCGACTACTTTACAGATCCGGTCGTCGTGCTAAGTGCCCAGCTGATCATAAAGTATCTAAAACCAGGCGGCACTGCCATCATTGGAAACTTTGATAGCGATAATCCGACAAGACCCCTTATGGAAGCGGTTCTAGATTGGAACCTTATTCATCGTACAGAAGCTGAAATGCTCGGTCTTTTTTCTCAGGCAACTAAGAAATTAAAAGTTGAAAAAGAAGAGTCTAAAATCAATCTTTTTGTTGTAATGGAAAAATAGTGTCCACGACTATGTCAAAGAACGAAGAGGAAATCCAGCAATTCAGGGGAGCCTTGCGACTCATTTCGGGCGGGGTCACCATACCGATTTATCTGTTTTTCTGGATTTGCGACATCTTCTATGCGGGTGACCACAAGTGGCCATTTCTTGCCATGAGGGTAGCAGTTGCCGTGGCGGTGGGAATTCTTTTCCTCCAAGCCAAAAGCGCAGCTAAACTTAAAAACCTACACTGGATTGGCTTAGCTTTTGCCTTAGTGGTTTCTCTCCCTATAAGCATCATGACTATGCAGCTGGGGGGAGGCGTCTCCCAATACTACGCAGGTCTTAATCTAGTCGCCATTGGTTGTGTCATTTACATCCCTTGGCAAAGAAAGCATCTCGGCTGGGTTTTGGCGATCATATACTCACCCTATTTCCTCCTCAACGGAGTCGTCTATCCAGATAGACTCATCGAGCACATACTTCCGTTCTCTTTTATGGCTGGCACATCAGTGCTAACGATCATTTTCGCGATTCAACAGCAAAGACTAAAAGAGTCTGAAAAGGCAGCTCGCTCCAGCCTGAACATCGAAGTTTCAAACCGCGATCGAATTATTTCCCAGAAAACTACCGAAGCTTCTGCCCTTCAACTGATGAGCCGCCAGTTCAGCCCCCAGGTCGTGCACTCCATTCAGACAGGAGAGCTGGACCTTGGAAGAAAGGCTTCCAGAAAAAAGATTTGCGCCATATTTGTCGACATTGAAAACTCGACAGATCGAGTGGTGCGTCTAGATCAGGAAGAGCTTGACGAAGTGATTAGCATGTTTATGGACGACACCATTCGGACCTTTCTAAAATACGACATCACCGTTGACAACTTTCTGGGCGATTGCGTCTTAGGATTTTCTAATTGCCCCTTCGCCCAAGAAAACTTTGTAGAAAGAGTGATCCTTTCCGCAAAAGAAATTCAAGAGCGAGTTAAGTCGAGAAGCCAGTTGTATCGCAGGTTTTGGCATGAGGATTTCAAACTCAAAATCGGCATCGCCGCCGGGCATGCCAATGTAGGATTCTACGGCCGGGAAGAGTACTTTAGAAGGTACACCGCCATTGGCCCCGTTATGAATAAAGCTTCCAGGCTTTGTGGTCACGCCAAGGGCGGGGAAATCCTGATTACTGAAGAAGCAACCCGACTTCTCAACGCCAATCTCTATTCTTTTGCCAATCTTGGGTTTGTGCGCCTAAAAGGACTTGAGCAAGACTTAACTGAAATCATGCGATTTGAGGAAACTTCCAAAAGCGGAATGTCCAGTCAATTTACTCCAGAATGCGTGAACGGGCATGGCATCCTATTTTTAGACACGGACGAAAAAGGCCGTTATGTGTTTAAGTGCCGCAGCTGTGAGTCTATCAATGAAGCCGTCACCGCCTAGTCCGAAAGTTTCCAATTTTGACATTTAAATTTTACTAAAATTAATCTAGACTCGTCCCATAATGATACCTTTAGTTTTTTAAAAATTGTCACTTATCGTCCCGCGCCAAAAGCAAACGGTACGACAGGAGATCCATGAAACTTGCTTTCTTATTCTTTTGCGCCTTGTGGCTACATGCATGTAAGTCTTCCGTTTCAAGGGAACTTAGCACCAAAGAGTGCGCTACTGCTGAACCTGATGCCAGCCCCTATTCTGCAAAGACTTTTTCTGCCGCCTTTGAAGAGTCCATAAAGATAGCCGCAAGGGATGAGGAAAATTTAGATTTAATTGCGGATTTTTTCCCTTTATCACAGATCGCCGGCTTTATTAGGGGAGAAATCCCCCATTTACTCTACTCTGAAATGGAAAGCTGCGCTCTTAATGAAAGCTTGGCCCAATCGGCTAAAGGGAATATTGCAGAGCTTAGTGTGATGCGAGCACCTAATTCCAAAGTTTGGGGCGGGGCTGTTTTGTTTCAGGGGGACATTTTTCCGCAACTTACGTTTGAAGCTCGGACCACTTCTTTTGGCGTCCCCGCTGAATTTGCACGGAAGCCTTGGCAAAGCACCAAGGATTTCGCCCTCGGAACCGCCTGGTTTGAATGGAAACAAGGTTCTTTTGAATTCCATCGCAATGGGGCCAGTAGAAAAATCCTAGAGCGACTCAAAGACCGATCCCAAAGCCTTGAGCTTTTCAGGGGATCTGGCGCTGATTCTTCCAACGGAGAACGTATCATGTCCTTTCGAAATGAATCCACCATGTTTGGCAAAGATCCCAATCTGGTATTGCAGGGAGTGTTTTTCACAACCTTAGAGTCAGAAGCTAGAAAGTGGGCCAACCCAAATTTGTCATCGATTACGACAACGCCTATCAAATTGTTAGAACTCGCCTCGAGCGAAGTGCCGTCTATTTTTCTCGACTTCAATCGAAAAAACATCGATATAGCAGTCCTGATGAACTCCAAAAACCCAAACACCCTGGAACTGCTGTCGACTTTAACACTTAAATGTTCTGTCAAAACCACTTTTGAAGAGTCACTACCGAAAGACGCTGAATCAGACTTGTCGTCTGACACCAAACAACCTTCTGTTCCTTTATGCCTTTGAAGGCCAGTTTGTTTGACACCCATAACTTTGACTGAGGCTAGGGTTTGCAATTTATTGCGAATGCGGAACCCGTTCCTATTTTTCTGGGCCCTAAACCGCCAGAAAAAAGCAACATCTAGCTGGTTTTAAGCGTTTTTGGCGGTTTTTAAAAAAAGAGGGCCTCTTTGGCTTTAGTTTGAAGCCACCGTGCCACTACTCTAAAGAGAGAATAAACTTTACATCTGACCAACCGGCTTGGGGCTTGCCAAATCGATCCAGTCGCGGCTGAAACTTAGCATTAAGGGCTGCTTTTTTGATATTATCATCCATTCTATAACCCACTTTTCGCTTCAAAGTGGCTTCCAATACTGATCCGTTGACATCAACAAGGACCTCGACAATGACGGTGCCTTGAAGCCCTGCATCGATCGCTTCATCTGTGTATTTTATTTTTACAGACTGCAAAATGAGTTGAGCATCCCTGGAAAGATCTTTCAGCTCACCTGGATTCGCATTGCGCTTGCCGTCATCTTCAATCATTAAAGTATTGCCCGTGGGAACAGAGATGCCCGTCTCAGATGTTATTTTAGAGTCTTTTGAAACCCCGAATACTGGTGTAGCAGCTGACTTGGGTGGCTCTTCTTTGGGTCTTGCCTCTTTCGGAATTTTCTTCTGGGCATCTGGCTTTGGAGGCTTAACTTTTTCAGGAGGCGGAACAGTAGTAGTAGGAGGAGGAGCCACATCTACCAAAGTTACTTTGACGGGAGCATGTGTTTTTTCCGGTTCGGAACTATAGCCACCAAAAGTGGAGGCCAGCACCAAATGGACCAAGACACTACAAACAATGGGAATGATTTTACTTCTTTTCATCTACACCCTCTGAGAAAGGAGTTTACCAAATCTAGATTCATTGACATAATGAAAACGCAAAATGGAAAAGGAAAAATGAATGAGCTCTATTGCTTTTATCTGGCTAGCATGCCTTGTCTATTTTAACGGCAATCATATCTTTGCTGAAACCGCCACCTCTCCCGAGCCGTCATTGGAAACAGCCACCGGTGAAGCACAGCGACCTGCAGAAAATTTAAACCCTTTATGGACCGTAGAGTTGAAAGTACTCGAGAAAGGTACAGGGGTCGCCGTCGGACGAGCTGAAGTAACAGTGGGTCCTGCCAAGCAATATACCAACGTTTTAGGCCAACTCGCGATGCAAGGGCGCACGGGCATTTTTCAGGTAACGATTCAACGAAATGGATTTGAAACCTTGGAAGTGGAAATCGATCCCCAGACTACCAAAGAAAAAACCGTCTACTTGATGCCGAGCACACCTTCAGATAATGAAGTTTTGGTAAAGGCACAGAAAAGACCCGAGGTGTCCAAAAAGATTCTAACGATTGCGGAAGCAGCAAAAGCAGCTCCAGGCGGTGATCCTGGACAGATCGCCAAAGTGCTTCCCGGTGTCCAAAGCAAGCCTCTGGGCTCGCAAATAGCCGTACGTGGATCCGGCCCTGAAGACACTATTTATCAAGTAGACGACATTAAGCTGCCGTTTCTTTTCCACCCCATCGGCAATATCTCCATCCTCCCCAAAGAGTACTTAAGTCAAATTGAATTTTCCTCAGGCGGCTACGGAGCCCAATATGGACTTGGCACTGGTGGCGTTGTAAAACTTATTACGACCACAGAAGCCCCCACACGCAGCAAGAGCAGCTACACGCTCAACGTCCCCTTTTTGGCGGCTGCTTATACCGATAAAGTTATAGATGAGCACCGTTGGGTTTCGGTCGGAGTTCGCAAAAGCACCATTGAATATATCCTGCCGAGTCTCCTTAAAAAAGGTACTGGCAATGATTTAACCGTAGTTCCCTATTTTGCGGATGTGGTCACGTCCTATTCCAATGTCTCTAGTGGAAATTTGGAGCGCTTTCAATATCTCTACTCCCAGGATGGACTGAAGCTTGCCGTTCCTGGAGGCACTGGCTTGGGCGAAGAGGGAAAAAACCAATTTCGAGTTTTTATCGATTTCCACGCCCTATCCTATCAAAACGATTTGAATCTTGGAAGCGGCTGGTCGCTTCATGTATCTCCCTACACGACCTACACCACCCAAGATTCCAATTTCAATGGCAATAAAGTTAAATTAAATTTTTGCCAACTCTTTTTGAACACAGAAGTCACCAAAAGACTGGAAGGCAAAGACAAGTTGATTTTTGGTATGGAGCCCTCTTACCTCAGAGGTAAGGTCGATGTAAACGCGATCGTTTTCCAAGATGATCCGTTTTTTGATCCAGAGTCGGCGCCAAAACGCGCCGTAGAGTTTCACACAAAGTATCCTTTTGGGGCTGTTTGGACGGGAGCCGAGTTAAACTTTGGAGATTTGTTTTTATCCCCAGGTTTAAGGGGCAGCTGGTCTGGACAAATGAAAAAGGCTATAGCGGACCCTCGACTGAACGGCAGATATAAATTAGGCATTCAAACCGTAAAGTTCGCTGTTGGCAGCTACTCTCAAGAGCCGCAACCACAAGCCTTAAGTGACGTGTACGGCAATCCAGATTTGGCTTATATTCGCTCTATGCACTATGTGCTCGGGTGGGAACGTCCCATAGAAGACAGATGGACGATCGACTTGCAGCTGTTTAAAAAAGACTTTACCAATATCGTAAAGAATTTCACAGGCGACTACAAAAACTCTGGAAAAAGAGAGGCTGTTGGCTTTGAAGCCTTCTTGAGACGAGAGTTCACGGGGCGTTTGTTTGGATGGCTTGCCTACACCTATTCCAAAGCCACTGACATCGATTTTACCGGCGACAAAAAACATCCTTCAGAATACGACCAAACCCATGTCTTCCACCTCCTTGGCAGTTACAAACTTTCAAGCACCTGGGAAACGGGCGGGCGTATAGATATGAACACAGGTGATGTGTTTACAGGAATTAGCGATGTCTATTACAACCCCAACACGGATGCATATAAAGCCAAAGCTAGCCCAAACACCAATAATAGACGCCTCCCCGACTATAAAATTTTGTCCGTTTACGCAGAGAAGAAGTCATTTTATGACACCTGGACCCTTAACTGGAGATTCGGCATCGAAGGCATAGGAATTGGAAAAAAAGCTATAAACATGCAATATAACTATGACTACAGCAAAGAAGAACTGTTTACTGCACTCCCACCCATCCCCTATATTGAAGTGAGGGCTGAGCTATGAAAGCATTATTTATCGTTGTACTAACGTTCCTTGGTTGTTCCGACGAAAGTGACCGCGTTGAGGCCATTTCTAAACTCAGAGCTTTAGGGGTCAGTGCGACACCATCATTTGTGTCGCAAGAAGCTTCCCAAGGGGCAGGGGTTTCTTTAGAATTTTTAGTAGCCGTCCCGAAAGATCACGTCATTACTGCAGAAGAGTACGACATTTCCAAAGCGGAACCTTTTTCATTTAAAATAACTCCCGACCTTTCCACCATCTCCTATCAAGAGGTCGGTGATCTTAGAATAGCTAAGGTCACTGCCACAGGAGTCTTGCCACCGTCAGCGGCAGCCATAGACTTTAGGGGTGTAAGTAGCTTCGCCCTGAAGTATGGCCTAACCATAAAAGATGGGAGCGAATCAGAAAATATAGTCGGCGCCGTTCTTATCTTCAAAGAGGGATCCTCTCCTGCTCCTTCTGGTTTAAATATCTCCATTAAGGATTCCGTGGATTTTAGCAATCATGCAGAAGGCAATATTGCTGCCAACTTACAAAACACAACATCTGAAAAATTCAAAGTCAGCTGGTTCGTTTCTTCAGGTGAAATCAAAAACCGAAGAGCTCTCCTAACGAAGTGGACTCCAGACAAGGCAGGCGAGCAGGCCCTCATTGTTACGGCTAGGGGATTAGACACAGGAACATTCTCCATAAGCTCAAAGGTCATTACCGTAAAATAGAAGAGCACCGCTACATGAGCAGCTTGATCAAAAAGGGCCCAGCTATTCTTACGGCAAGAATAGCTTACCAGGATGAAGTTATCTGTCTCTGCCTCACTCGTGTTCATGGATTCATGGATTCATTTTTGTTGTCACATAACCTCCTCACAGCGGTCTAGACACCTACCAAAGGCTATCTTAGCTTTTAGGGCTCGGGAGTCATTTTAAAATCTGAGTTTTGCCATTGATTTAGAAAGAGCCATGCGTCAAAATACCTCAATACCATTGATTTTGATCCTTCTTAACTCTTTTTAAACCATGACTTTCATAAGGGACCACTTGATGCGCCGAACCCTATTAAACAGAAGAATCGCAAAAATCATAGCTTTGGCCAAATATAGCCTCGCCCACCCAAACGAGGAACAAAGGGTCCGGGAAGCCATTTTAAGGAATCAAGAATCGTGGCTTTCACGGCGTCACTTTATGGCTCTTTCCACAGCGCTTGGCAGCTCTCTTCTTCTTCCTTCTTGTCGATCTCTGCATACTAAATCTGCGCCTAGTAGCAGCCTAGATCGAAGTAAAAAAATAGTTATATTGGGAGCTGGTGCCGCCGGATTAACAGCGGCCTACCGCCTTATGCAAAAGGGTGTCTTTTCGAGCGTCTATGAAGGTGAAGAAAGCCGAATTGGCGGACGCATTTGGACCCAACGGGCCTTCAATGCGGACGGTCAATTTATTGAGCGGGGCGCAGAACTCGTAGATACATTGAATAGTAACCTCATTCCCCTAGCCGAGGAGTTAGGCCTAGAAATTGAATTGTACGCTCCAGGCGACAAAGGCTTAGTAAGTGAATTTTTTTACTTTAATGGCAAAAAGCACAGCGAAGAGGATCTCTATAGGGGCTTAAAGCCCTTTTTAAAAAGCGTTGCTCTGGATATTGCAGAGGCCTTTCCTAAGGGAGTGGAATCCGTCACTTACAAGACGGTTCCCCGAGAAACATCTCAACAAACCCCAGAACATTTAGCTATCTTGAAGTTTGATAGAATGTCCCTTGAAGAGTATTTTTCCTCAAAAAGAGCTTTCACGGAATCGTGGATTATAGAATTACTTTCAAAATCCTATTTAACCGAATATGGTGACGACTTATTTAACCAGTCGGCATTGAATTTTCTTTCCATTGCAGACACAGACCTAACTGATGGATTTACGTGGTATGGCTCCAGCGATGAGACGAGAAGGGTTAAAGGCGGAAACAGTCAAATTACAGACCGCTTAGGCGAAAGATTGGAGACTCAAATTGAGATCCAGCGTGGTCATACTTTAAGAGCCATTCGAGAATCCAGTAAGGGTTTGGAACTGGTATTTGATAAATCTGGCGGCGGCACACTAGAAATCACTGCTGACCAAGTTATATGTACCTTGCCATTCTCGACTTTGCGTCTCGTGGAGGGCATTCAAAATCTAGATCTTAGCCCCATAAAAAAGAAGTCGATTGCAGAGTTAGGCTATGGAATGAATGTCAAACACATGGTAGGCTTCACTAGCAAAGCCTGGAGAAAAGGCCTTGGCCGAATCCCGCCTTCTACAGGAATGCTCACGACAGACCTTGGCATGGGCATGGTTTGGGAAACCAGTCGACTGCAAGCTGGAAACTCCGGGATTTTGACCAACTTTTTAGGCGGAAATGATGGCGTAACAGCCATACCAAAAGCCAATCTTAAGCGAATGTTAGGTGATTT
>CAXNGG010000022.1:0-12820 GCA_964201885.1 Oligoflexales bacterium | reverse complement strand
CAGGAATCACCCAAGGCTGCCTCATCAAATAGAAACATAAGTGAGACCTCCGGATAGATCTTTCCTATTCCTGAGGTGTCGCTAACAGGCATTACTTAAAAAAAGTCTTTTAGGCAAATGTATTCGAAGTAGCCTGAATTGTATTCTTGGATATTCTTAGAAAGCGGCCATTTACGAATCATCGCCTATCTATGAGACATCCCTTAGAGCGCTGAACGACCAAGGGATGTCTTTTATTTTTTATGGCCATTGGGAAGAAGGCGCATTGCTAAATGGAAAACCTTGTTCAAAAGAGACCTAGGTTTGTCCCGTCACAAAATCCCCTTCAGTCCTCATTAGAGACATTTCTAGGCTCTTTAGGAAGAACCTAGATTGGTTTGAGCTAGGGAGTGATCGTTTGTACGGAGATATTAAAATAGGTAAATGATATGCCGCCTCTTCTTAGTACTAAAATCATTTTCGGTTTTTTATGGATCTCTTCAGGCCCACTCAAGGGGCCTGTGGTTTTAAAACCGCCGTTCTTAGATAGAGTCCCCGGGATATGGTTGTCGGGGCCAAGAACATAAGTTCCAGGCGATTCAAATAGCTTTAGCGCATCTTTGTACTCGAGTTTTCCAGCGAAGGTGTCTTCTACTAGTTTGTAGTCGATAAGTTTGTTTAGAGATCCACCACAGGAGCTTTGTAGATCTGTTCCCGTCTGCAATTGATTGCATTGCAAGGTAAATTCAAAGAGGCCAGCACCTTCTGCATTTATGCTTTTAAAGGCTGCCAGTTGAATTTGGAAGGGAGGTGCCAACTCTCCGTCGATAGAAACGCTATGGGGCTCGCTAACCGATTGGTTTGGAATGGTCGTCGGCTCTTTTTGTTTCATCTCAGAGAAGGAATAGCTAATCACGTCGGAAGTAACCACTGGACTTGAAAGTTGAGAACGTACTTGTACCCGCAAGGTAGTGTCCGTTGAACCTACTTTTTGAAAGAGAGCTAAGTCTCCCGCCTGCCAGTTTTGAAAACCTGATCCAGGCACGGGTTGGAATAACGCTCCGTCAAGGGTGATGGACTCCAGTTTTGCGAGACAATTTTGATCGTCCCTGTAGATGTTTATTTCCTTTGTCGCTTCAGTGGCTGTGCCAACATACCCGGACCGACAGCCATCCACTTTAAGAAAATATCCATCTGCCTTTCGAAGTTCTAAAAGGCCCTCAGAGCTCGATCCAAACTCAATGGGAATGCTAATCAACTCACCATTTGTAGCATCGGTGCCATGTTTGTTTCTATTTTTATGGTTTTGCCCACATGATAAAAGCGCCCCGAAACATGACCAAATCAATACAGTGGAAATCCTGCTCATTTTAAAAGCCTCCGCAGCCAAATTTTACATCTAGGAGTCATTAGAACATGATATTTAAATGGCGAAAATCCTCCATATTTACCTAGTCACTTTAGGAATAGGGCCGCATTCTATAGGCATGCGCAATTATGCTCTAGGGAGGACTTCGTAAATCAGAGTGATGTACTTATGGCTGTGTATACGGTTGAAAATCTACCTAAATAGCAAAGAATGGCTAAGTCGAGTGTTCAGCACTCGATGACGATCAGAAGGACTATAGGGATCTAATCTAAAAAGTCGAGCGACCTATAAAAGTGACGGGCAAGATCCAAACTTCTGAAGGGTTTCCTACCATCAGAAGGTACCTTGGGTTCTTAAAGGGGCTGTGCAGGGTGTCTATGGCAGCTGACTCAAAGCCTCCCTTGTAATTGGAGGAAGGCTGTTTTGCGAGGATAGGGGGATTGTTTTGATTTTTAATAATATTCCAGCAGGTGGTGGGATCTCCAGATTTGCATGGCAACCCCCTGTACTTAGTCTCGATGAGAGCATAGGAAAGGTCTCTGAGAGGTGCTTTGATACAGGTGCCATTTTGAGTCATAACTAAGGTGCACTCTAACTCAAAGACCAGGCCAAGGGATTGAGAGCTGACATTTACGTTTTTAATTTGAGCGCCCTTTAGAACAAAATTGAATGAAGGTGTTCCTGGCGTCTTTTGGATGAAACTAGGATTCCCAATGGAAAAGCTTCCTACGGAGTGCGTGACGGATTCCTGCTCTTTGTCAAAAATTTGATAGGTGATTTTGTTGGAATTTCCGATGGTTTCAGGGAGCTGTTCGGTAACTTGCACGTCATAATCTTTGGATTGATTGGTAAATACGGCTGTACTCCCGGGGGTCCAAGTTAGGAATTCAGAGCCTTTTTTGGGGTAGAAGGATTTGTCTGACACCGAAAACGCTTTCAGCTTTCCTAGGCAGTTTTGGTCTCCTAAATAGAGTGCAGTAGTAGGGCTCTTTAGACTGTCAATTTGGGCAGAGAGTCCAGAGGCGCAGCTATCGACTTCAAAGATCCAAGAACCAATTTGCGCTGTGTAGGCTTTTGGACAGACAAGAGTCAAATAGAGAAGTCCAACCAAGCAGGGCTTCATGATTGTGAACACCCTAGAATTTCTAGGCTGAGAGGCCTTATTTAGTTCCATTTCTATTACCCAATTGGAAGATCTTAAATCCGCTTTTCGCATTTCTTAGGATCAAAAGCATCTTGGTGCCGGGTGCGAGGGTTGGCGGTCCGAGGAGCACGTCTTTGTCTTTAGGGGATTTAGTGCGAAAGCCACCGTTTTTAGACGTTGAAGGCGCTGTCACGTCTTGATCTGTGATTTTTCTTGATCCTTTAGAGAAGAGCTGAGTCATGTCGTAAACGGAAGGGCTTCCATTCCATAGGTCTTGAACTAAGATGTAGGTAAGCTCGCCTAAGGGAACATTTGCACAAGTCGAGTTTAGGCCTTTGCCAACCATTCGCGCCCTGCATGTCAATTCAAACTGAAAAATTCCTCTAACTTCTTGATTAAAGCCGAAGAGTTGGATGGATGTGAGTTTCCACTGGGGCGCATAGTCTGCAATTAAAGTGGGTTTTGGTAGGGCTGCGGTTTGCATGGAAATAGGTTCTGTATTTATGCCTATCATGCCTCCTATTTTATAAGTGACGCGATCCCCAGGCAGCAGTGGGCTGGAAGCCTGACTTGTTATAGTGACAGGCATCATTTTAGAAGAATCGGCTCTACTTTGAAAAACAGCGGTATCTCCAGTTAGCCAGGTGCTAAAGGGATCAAAGTCGGACGGTGAAAAAGTCTCACCTCCTTGCTGAAATTCGGCCAGTTTTACAAGGCAGCCATAGTCTCCCGGATACAGTTTTAACTGGCTACCGCCGACTGGCAAAGTTCTATAACCTGATTTGCAATCAGAAACAGAAAATTTCGAACTTTCGACTTTAGAACCCTCGAAAAGATCGAAGGATAGATCTAGGGAGATCGGTGATTCTTGGATGGAAATAGGTGGTTCTATAAAGCTGGATTCATCTGGATTGGAGGCGTTCCCACACGCAGATAGTAACATTTCTACAAATAGAAAGATGGAGAGATGAAAAAGGTTCCTAGTTTTATTTTTAGATAGCATGGATTGATCTTAATCTTTTTAATGGTGACGCGTATGGGCAATAAGTAACTAATGGCGTGATTTGGCTCGACCAAAGTTGCCATTTTCTTGGCAAACGTGAATATAGGAACCAAATCATACAGATAGGTATTGGTACTCAGATTGCTTGTTGAAGGTGGATGGCTTCGGTGTCCATGCTGAGGCCATCGCAATATCTTTGAAGGGGGTTTCATGAGAAAGTTGTTTCCGTCTTTCCAAATGGCTTACGTGTTCAGGCATATGAAACGGTCAGAGGCCCTAGAAACCGTTGTGTTTTCTAAACTATCCCACTCGTTTGGGCATCTACCAAAGATGCCGATATCGTGCAAGGTGACCTTTAGTATCAGTGGCGATCAACACCTTGTGCAGGCTTCCATTGTCACAGGAAGGGGGCTTGATCTTTATGGTCATGCGGCGGCTAAAAATATGTATGAAGCGATAGACGAGTTAAATGCCAAGATTTTACAACAAATAGAAGCGAATAAATACGAACCCAAAAAATGCCGACTGCATTTAGATGATCCTAGTGAAATTTTAGGACCAGAGATCGAAACTCAAAGCCATTGAACGAAATCTATCGCTTAGTTCTTAGGTCTAGTTTTTGATGTTTTATGAGGTCCCGATCCAGAATGCCCAAGGCATGGCTTGAGGAATGACGTGCTAGTGGTATCTGCAAGCCTAATCGTTCTGATCTTAGTAGGTCCACTAAGTATTTTTAGCCTCTCGGCTCCCCTGAATTTCTGTGCTAAGATAGGAGTCATAGTCTCAGCATTGGGGTGAGTATGAAATATCTTTGGCTCATATTGGTATTATTTACTTCAACCTATGGGTTCAGCGGGGCCTTTTTAGCTGAAATTGGGCCAAAAGGAGTTTGGCAGGCTAAAAGATTTGCATCATGGAAGGCCAGGGGGGCTCGTTACTCCGACTCATCCCATTTGCTAAGCTTTCAATTGAAAAGTGTAGAAGATCCGGCTGTAGCAGAAATGTATCTCCGCAACTATATCGATCCCACCCAACTCAAATATGTGATTAGTAATGGAAAGGTGCAAAGAGCACCCATAACTGGTGATACAGGGGCCGGCGGCCAATGGTTTCATGAACGTATCGGGACACTCAAGGCATGGGACACCACACGCGGCGACTCCCATGTTATCGTGGCGGTTCTTGACACGGGTGTGGATTACAATCATCCAAATCTCATAAATTCCATAGCAATGAATCGGGGAGAAATCCCAGGAAATGGCCTAGATGATGACCAAAATGGTCTCGTTGACGACTATCTTGGTTATGACTTTGTAAATGAAGACCCTGATCCCATGGATGAGACCTCTTTCTATAATCCAGGGCAGGGAACTCATATTGCAGGAATTATCGCAGCGCAACCTATCTCTGGAAGCGGTGTTTTTGGCATCGCCCCGCTCACTAAAATACTGCCTATTCGGATACTCGATCGCAATGGAGAGGGCAGCTTAGGGTCTGTTGTGAGAGGCATCGACTATGCCATCTCTCGTGGGGCCAAAATTATAGTTGCCGGATGGAGCGCAAACCTTTCTAAACGGGAAGCTGCGCCTTTAGAAGCTGCCATTGCCAGAGCTGATTCCGCTGGGGTTTTGATTGCGGCGGCAGCCGGCAATCAAGGACGCTCTAATGACAATGTCGATATCTATCCTGCAAACATTCGGCTTCCCAACGTACTGGCAGTCACAGCCACAAGCCAGACTAATTTGAAATCAAGCTGGGCCAACTTTGGACTCAATTCTGTAGGGATTCTAGCACCAGGAGACAACATTTTAAGCACGCTTCCTAAAAGTAGTTACGGGCGAGTCAGTGGGACGGCATTTTCAGCGGCCGTAGTTGCCGGGGTTGCTGCTCTGACTCTTGCTCGGGAGGCTCTTTCACCAGCGGAAGTTATATCTCGATTACAGCAATCTGGGCTTCAAATCACGGCTGACACACTTTGTAAATGCCTTGTAGATGCGGGTGAATCTGTGAGCGTTTCGATGCCATTTATCTACCCTAGCTATTCTGCATTAAAGGTCGGACAAAAGCTAAAATATCAGGTTTCTGGTGGTATTGGTCCCATTCAGGTAAGCGATGGCAATCTTGCAACGATCGATGATCAAGGTAATTTAGTTGCAAAAAAGGCAGGGATAGTCCAATTGAGGACTTCTTCCCATCCAGACGTTAAGCCAGCCGAGCTTCGCATCAGTCGCTAGTCTTCCTTGTCGTCAGCTTGGCAGACTTCTTTCGATTGAAAAAGAAAGCCGAAAAATTCATTGGCGGCTCCATTCTAGTGGATGTCGGCCTGAATCAATTTTCTTAGAGTTTTGTTAGAGACTTGTTGCCAAGTGCTTCATGGGATTTAAGCCCAAATATCACGATGGGCGTCGCACCTACGACAAGCTCTCTTTCTAGCTATCCTTTTTTGGATAGGGCATAGGCTGCTACGTGTCATCACAGCTTGCTTTCAAACAGCGGAAGCGGTCAAGTATGCAAACAGACGTCGACTCTTGTCTTTGCTAAGAGCCCCTAAACGCGTTCCAGAAAGTAGGTCTATTTGGAATTCTTTGCTCAACCTCAAACCAATGATTTTTTTTAAGAATTTTACCATCGGCAAGCAGGTTTCACTTGAAGTCGTTTTAGCTTGTCAGTTCCGGATAGGCTCAAGCTAGAGTCTAACAGACGAGAAAACCTCGATCTGAGACAAGACTAGTTTTAATTAGTTTTAAGCGCCTTGGGGATGATTTGAAGTCTCAAATATTTTAATGGTCTTGGATGGCAGAACAAAGATAAGCCCTTAAAACTTAAGGTACCAAAGATTTTCTCCACGATCCTCGGAACTAAAATAAGCCCTAATCAGGATGCCAATAGGTGTTGTAAAACCGATTGTAGACGCTGTAACGGTTCCTTGTGGGTTTACAAAATAGAACATAGGAACTTCTTTGACTTTATAGTCGTCTAGATTTTTTTGATAGCCTAAAAACGACTCAACATCCAAGGTGTCTTGCTTAAACTGCATCACTTCCTCAACTGAAGTGTAATGTTGAGCAAGGGAGTATATTTTGAATTTCTGAGGGAGCAGGGATTTGACCAGGTTGAGGCTTTTTGCCGTCCATCGGCTCTCTTTCTTTGAGGGCGAATAGAGAAATAGAATTTGGAACTCTTTTTCTTTCGGGAGGGGCTGACTTGTGACGCCGTCAATACTTCTAAATCTCATGGTGGGAAGTTTTGTGCCTTTGGCAACGAGGTGTTGTTGCTTGTAGCTGTCGTAGCTCAGCCAAATAATCAGAGCCATTATAGCGAGCATGGCAGTGTTGTTTTTAGAGAGTCTCTTGAACAATGATAAACCTCATAGATTTCAATTCTATTTTAGACTAGTCTTTCCAATTGACAAAGAAATGGATTTGAGATGATCAAACTTCCCATTGATGATGCAAAAAGCCAAATTGAACAGGAAATTCTTGGCTCAAATCAGCTCATTATAAGAGCAGAGCCAGGTTCCGGCAAAACCACTCGTGTGCCACTGTTCGCCTTTGGCGCTTTAGGGGGCACTATTGTGGTCCTAGAGCCCAGGCGGATTGCGGCTAGACTTTCGGCAGAGCATGTGGCTCAATCCATCGGCGAGCCAGTAGGCAAGACGGTCGGGTATAGGGTGCGTTATGAGGCGCAAGTTTCCAGCGCAACAAAGATTCTTTTTATTACCGAAGGCTTGTTTCTACGCCTTCTCGTTCAAGATGAACGCCTTTCAGACATCAAGGCTGTGATTATTGACGAATTTCATGAACGAAGTCTTCATACTGATTTAGCGTTAGCCCTGGTCAGAAGGTTGCAAAAGACAACTCGACAAGATCTTCGCCTGATCATCATGTCAGCTACCATCGACCTTGGGGGGCTTAAGAATTGGTTGCCACACGCTTCCACTGTAGATGTTAAGGGGCGAGTTTATAGTGTGGAGCAGCGCTATCAAGAACCTCAGGGCTCAGAGTTTATAGATAAACAGATTTCGAGGGCCCTAAAAAACCACTACAAATCTGGGAATGTTTTAGTTTTTCTCTACTCTACGTCCGAAATCTTAGGGACTCTATCTCGACTAGAAGGGGAATGGAGCCAGTTTGAGATTTTGCCGCTAACTTCTGATTTAGCTAGGACAAGTCTTCCTAAAATTTATAGCGGCACCAAGCCCAAGATCATTTTGGCAACGAATGTTGCTGAAACATCGATCACCCTTCCTGGTGTTACCCTTGTTCTCGATAGTGGATGGCATTTGAGTGGAAGGTACTCGCCTTGGTCCGGACTTCCCATCGTTGAGAAAAAGAAAATTGCTAAGGACTCGGCTGTTCAACGCATGGGTCGTGCAGGGCGAGTCGAAGCTGGAGCCTGTGTTCGCCTGTATTCCCAAAGAGAATTCGACTATCGAAATGAATTTACCGCCCCTGAGATTAGTCGCGTAGATCTGACGCAGACCCTTCTCGAATTGTACAGTCTTAAGCTGCTTTCTATTCAAGCCAGTGGCGATGTCGAATATCATTTTGAATGGTTTCAGTTCCCCGAGTTGGAGCATGTCAAGTCAGCTGTGAATACGCTGAGAAGCCTAGCCGCTATCGACGAAAGGGGAGTCTCCAGCCTAGGATCCTTGATGGCTAGAAAACCGATGCATCCGAGATTAAGTGCGATTCTTTTGCACGGGGAAAAGCTAGGTTATAGAAACTTCGCGGCGTGGATTTGTGCCTACCTCTCGGAAGGCGGGGCAGATACGCCGGATATTATTTTCGAGGCCAAAGAGCGGCTGGCCGGCAAAAGACAGCCTCCCGAATCCGATAGGATAGAAAAGTTTTTTAAGAGTCTTGCCTTTCCAAAAGGGAAGCTTGATTTAAAGATGGAAAATTCTCTGCCTGATACCCAGACAGCCACTCAAATCCTCCTAGCTGGTTTTGCCGATAGACTTGGAAAGATACTCCCGAAAGGAGCAGAACAACTAGCCAATGGAAAGTTTCGGGCAGAGTATGCCTTTTCCCTTGGCCGCAGCGGCATTCTGGAACAGCAGGCCCCTCCAGGGGAACTTTTAATTGTTTTAGGTGCCACGGAGGTTAACACGGGACAAACTCGAAAGACTCTCATCAATATCGCTGCCCCAGTTGAAAGAAATGTCTTAATGAAGCTTCCAAGAGTCAAAGTCGAGACTATTTTGGAAAACTCATTAAGTGACGGCCTTGTCTATGAGGTCGAAAGAACCTTCTATGACTCCCTTCTTCTTGAGGAAAAAAGAGTTAAAAAGTCACCAGTGCTTAAAGGCTTGGAGTCCGAAATAAGATCTGGTTGGCCGCGGATTTTTAAGGATTATCGCATTTTGGAGACTTATCACCTAGTCGTGGATTTGCTCGATCGGCGGGGCTTAAAACATGATTTTACGAAGTTAGACGGAGAGTTTTTAGATTTGGTGATTTCCTGCATTGCGGACGAATTTCGAACTATAGCTGAAGTGAGGCGTGGCTCTATTACAAAAGCACTCACGGCTCATCTTGGTGTTGAAATGTGGAATGAGTATTTAAAGGAGTTTCCCGCTAAATTGAAAATCCCAAGTGGACGGGAAGTTGACATTCATTATGAAGAAGGCAAAGACCCTTGGGTACAGGCTAAGCTTCAAGAGTTTTTTTCTGCAAAGAAAAACTTTACCCTCAGCCGTTTTCAGATTCCTATTTCGATTCACATGCTGTCGCCTGGTGACAAACCTCTTCAAGTTACCTCTGACATCGTAAGGTTTTGGACCGGCTCGTATCGGGATATACAAAAAGAGATGAAAAGTCGCTATCCTAAACATCCTTGGCCTGATGATCCTGCTTTGTCTCTGCCCGTCCTTGGCGGCAAGGTTCGCTAAGCATTTTTTGCTCTCCCGAGACGGTCTTTTCTTGAATTACGATAGTCGTAACTCTTAGGAGACCCTATGAAAAAGATTAAAGGTTTAGGACTTATTTTGTTTGTAATGATGTCCGAGGCATGTGCGACCTCGAATGCACAAAAAGTGCGGGAAAGCAGAAATCTCACGGCCACTGTTTTTACAGCGCCTGGTGCCATGTACCGTCCCAATGGTCATATCGGTTTGGGCGCCGTCTATCAATCCTATAGAAGAAAAAATGACAAGATTCTTCATTCCCCTGAAAACTCCAAGGAGTTTGGGTCAGATCAATTTGCCACCAACGAGACGAAGTCTAGAGGTGTAGATACCTTTGTGCACTATTATCCATGGAGTACGTCGGCATTCTTCTTTGGTCTAGGGCTTAAATCGACCACTTCACAGTACAGTTTGGGAGTTAATAGCGAGGGCACCGCCCTCAATGAAGCGGATACTAATTTAGAGTATTCCAGCAAAACCACTAAAGTAAAAATACCAGTAGGTTGGAGTTGGATTTATGAAAATGGCTTTTCTCTACTTGTAGACATGGGGCTAAAAGTAGCTACAAATGAAGTCAGTGCCACCAGTGCGACTGGTGAAGCTATTGATAGCAAACGACAAAAAATGCTCATCGAGGACCTGTCTAGGGATTCCAAAGGAACCTTATTTGAGCCTATTATCACACTAGGCTACTCATTCTAGAGTTTCTAGAGTTTCTAGAGTTTCTAAAGCAGGATCCTATTGTTGTCCTAGACGTAAAGTTCTAGGACTTTTTTTATGTGATCCAGGCTTTCGAGTTAGGAATTCTGTTTTTTTTCGCATGGCCTTTCCCTGAAGTCGAGATAAGGTCTTAAGTACTTATAGCTGACGCGTTATAAGTCCAGGATAAGGTCTCACCGAGTTCCACGAAGTTCCATAGGAAAATCCTTGTTTTTTCATGATTTTGGGGCTTTTTTGAGCGTTTTCCGTCTCAGGATTTTTCATCTCATAATATTTAAACTGGAAAGAAGATGGGGAGCGGATTAAAGGAAAATCTGTTCTGAGTGCCCATTTATGTCGTTGATATAAAATAGGATTCTGGCCTTATATATATCGCCATTTTAGGGTTGAAAGTTTGATTCCGGCTGGTTTATGACTGTCCTGTGCATGAAGCACCGGGGTTTCAGAAACTATGCTTACAAAATTACAAGTTACGTTGGTGGGATTATGGGTTGCGTCTTGTAGTGGCGCTGTGAGCACCGGAAAACATGATACTGGGAAGCCAGTTAGAAGCGTTTTAAAATCGAATTGGGTGGAACTTTCCAAGGAGCAATTTCTAAAAAAAGTGTTGAAAACAAATGCTGGTACTGCCCTTGACAATAACCATCCTATGACCAAAAGACTTCAAGGTTGGACCGGCAAATTTGACGACTATCTAAGATCAGTTGATCCTGTAGGAATGAAGAATATTCCAAAGCCAAATGTCATCATTATCAACTCAAAAGAAGAAAATGCATTCGTAGCATCTGCACCCGTTTGTTACGACATAGCGACGACCGTCGGGGGAGGAGGGAGCAGCGTACCAGCCATCCTCTTCAACAAAGGAAAAGAGACACTCATGGCTCTTGCAGATGGGGGACGGGCTCTGTTGGACCAATGTCTTCCCGCCGATGTTGCTGAATTGGCAGATATTATAAAGGAATATGAAACGAGTCAGCCAGGTTGTCTTGTGAAGCTCAGTCCATCTAAAATCGAGTTTGGAGAGTCCTGTACAGGAATTCGCGATAACGGAAGCCCTATGGCGAGAATGAGTTCCTCCAAGCTGGTTCTTTTTAAGATCCCCAATTGGTTTGTCGTGCTGGCACCTATTTTAAATACTATGAAAGATGAGTCTTCCATGGTCGGTGTTTTAGCACACGAATTAGGTCATTATTACCGCTCCCATGCGTTGGCTCTTCCTAAACAGTATGGCTTCTATTACAAAATCAGTCCTAATGGTAATGTCGCTTCCAAGCCCCAAGCAGATCCAAGCCTTCAAAACAGCGGCAATATTGCCTACAAAGCTAGTCAGTTGTTTGAAATGACATCGAGGATCCCAAAGGGAGATGGCTACGACGTATCACCATTTCACTATTTGGCTTTAGGAGATATTGCGCTCCAGGCCCAAAAGAAAGGTCTTGATTCAAGCGCTTGTCTTGAATTGGCTTCCTATAATTCAAATGTAGATAAGGCGTCTAAACTTAAGGGACTGCCATTTTCAAAGGTGAAAAATAAGGAAGACTACAAGACCGTCGCTCAGTTGGGTCTAGATTGCTTGAAGGATGTAGAAGCAGCCAAGATATCTATCGATCTTGAAAAAGCCTATTCCAATCCCAGTTTCATGCCTTTTAAAATTGTTCCCGAAATCGCCGCATCGAAACCTACCCTGCAGATTTTTGCAAAGGGCGTCTCGATCATTGGTTTTATAGCTAAGAATGCAACTGTGGCTTCGAAAAGTCTTACGGATAAAGTCTTTGTAGATATGGAATCGGCTAATAACTCCTTGGACCAAGAACTCCGTCAAGCTTTAGGGGACGCCTATAAGGCTGGTTTAGGCCAGTATACCACAGAGCAAGAGGCTGATGATTTTTCAGTAGAGCTTCTCCAGGGAACAAAAGTCGGCGGCACGGCAGCAGTCCAAGCTTATCTTAATTTGATTCCTGAAACGGCTCAATTTGGCGGGTTTGATCTTTCTCGCGAGAGATGTCAGGAGATTTATTCTAATCATTGGGTTGATCCTAAAGGAGAGTTCCGCGTTGATCTCATACCCATAGGAGACTATTCCGAAGTTCATCATGGCTCTTGTTTTCGAGCCTATAATGCCGATCGTGAGATCAAGGCGCATGGCTATTCCGCGAAGGGCACTGTTTCATTTTCCTCCTCCGAGTGGTCAGATCTAAAACAGAGAGTGACTAACGGCGTCTCCCAACTAGGTGTTTTTGAGAGGGGCGCAGGCTTACTTTTAGGCGAGACATCGTGTCCTTTTGAGGGATCTTGGGACTAGTTTGTCCTCAGGGTAGACATAAAAATAAAAGCCTTTGGTATTGAGAGCCTGCCCCAATCTGCGCTATATTAGGCATCCTTCTGATGTGGAGAAACGGAATGCGGTTTGATAGCTCGGAAATTGCTTTTTCTCATTTAGATAACAGTGCCCTAAAAAGAGCCAATCTTCTTTTTCTGCTGATGTCCCTACGTTTTCTTGCGGTAGTCGGCCCTAAAGCGATAGCTATTTTACTTTTTTTCCGCCTGCCCGTATTAGGGTTGATACGTATGACGCTTTTTTCGCATTTTTGCGGTGGAGAATCTATTGAGGATGCTCAGAAGACGGTCATATCTTTAGCCCGGCGAGGAATTGGTGCCATTCTCGATTATAGTGTGGAAGGCATCTCTGACAAAAGT
>CAXNGG010000021.1:0-13155 GCA_964201885.1 Oligoflexales bacterium | reverse complement strand
GAATCCTGCTTGGCTTGAGCGTTAAAAAGTTTCTGAGAGTCGTTTTGGATCGTCTTCATCAACGCGGCGAATGCACTATTCAAGAATATCGGCTTTAATGAGCAGTATATCATACACCATGAATCGTTCCTTTATTTGCAATATCTAGCAAAATCTCCTCTCGCTCCCTATTGAATTTGCGCACCTAGATAGCGCATAAACTTCAAAATGGCACTATAGGCTGATGGGCGACAACCACTTCACCAAATACAGCCACTTGACTTGCCGTAACCCAGTGAGCGTGCATCAAGTCCACGATGTCTGAGTCTCATTTTGAAAGTCTCATTTTGAAAGTCATTTTTGGGGAACAGGCCACTTTAGAACGATCAAAGATAAGGAACTCGCGGGGCAATGCCTGAGAATTATTCAAAATCAGCTGTATTTGTCAGTTGAGCACAAATCGACTTAAGTTACATAGAATGAGGCTACCTCCTCTCACTCTATGCCAGAAGAATTTCGGGGCGTTCCTTGCCTTATTTTCAAAGGTCAGTGACATAGTTAATTTTGAAGTTTTTCACTTCGACCCTACTTCAAGCTTTCCGACTTCTATTCAAGATTCTGAAAATATTTCCTTCTGAGCCATGCGCCATATTTTTTGGTCCAGAGACGCCAATAAATAACTCTCCATATTTTTTCGTTCGATCCAAACACCTTCACCTTGAGGTGCTTCGAGGGAATGTTGGAACGTTGCGGTTATTTTATATTTGGTGATGCTGTGCTTTATAGAGTGTTTGGAAGGAAGAGGCTTTTTGTGAATTTCTTTTATGGGAAATCCTATAGTGCCTTTGAGTAGTAGTGATCCTTCATTTCTCTTCACTAGGAAAATGTTTTCGCCATCGGTATGAAGGGTCGCTAATAGGGACAATTTCAAGAATTCTTTAGGAGTCTTTGGTCCTGGGCATAGGGACTGGGTTTTAAGGGAATATGACAAGCAGTGATTGGAAATCGGACATGCCAAACATCGAGGGGATTGAATGCGGCAAACCGTTTGCCCTAGCTCCATTACGGACTGATTGAGATCCCCTGGGCTGCCTAATGCCGTGAGCTTTGACATGAATGAGAAGAACGCAGATTTCCATGGGGGAGTCGATAGGATTTCTTGAATGTTAAAAATACGGGCTAGGACACGTTCCACGTTTCCGTCTACGACACCTACCGCCTCCTTTAAAGTAATACTTGCCAGAGCGGCAGAAGTGTAGGGCCCAACTCCTGCAATCTCTTGCCACTTAGCACGAGACTGGGGGTAGCCCTCTTTAGTCACTTGTAGAGCACCTTTATGCAAAAGTGCAAATCTTCGATAGTATCCTAGCCCAGAAACATAGGGTCTAATGGTTTCTTCATCGGCTTTAGCAAAGGCCTCGGCGTTCGGGAAGCGATGCATAAATAGGATGTATTTTGGAATTACTGCTGCAATAACTGTTTGCTGCAGCATGACTTCACTCACCCAAACGCACCATGGAGAGCTCGTATTTTTCCAAAGCATACGCCAAGGGTGCGACCACCTGTGTGGGGCGTACCAAGACTGCAATGCCTCTGCCATTTGCTTAAGCGATGAAGTAGAAAAGCTCTCGATAACTTGAGACAACATAAAACCTAAATGTAAAACGAAAGAGAAAAGACCTACTTATTGGTGCACTCAGCTTCTGAGCAAAAAAAGCCTTTTTTACTCGCTCCGGAAAGGCTGCATTTATCTAAAGCGTCTTTCTCTGCCATGGCCCTATTGACTCCCACACCGCTATAAAGCTCACCCATGGCCGTAATCTTGCAAATCCAGGTCGGCGTTTTTGAGGTCTGAGATTCCAATTGAAATACCTTTTGCTGGATTTGCCATACAGCCCGCTCCAACTCCCAAACTCGTCTCTTAAGGTCATCTTTAGAATAGTTCGAATAGTCTTTAGAAACCTCTATACGGTATACTTCATCTGCAAACGCGTTTGGAGATGCAAAAAAAGAACTAAAACAGAGACCTAGACAAGCAATAAGAATCGTTCTCACAGGGGCTAGATATTTCATTTGCGATCCTATTTGGTTATAGAGAGTGAATTATTCTCCATTTAGCGCCCAAGAGTCCAGTCCTAATATGGCGGCCAGGCTAACCTGTAGATGAGGCGCCGCATTAAAAAAGCTAGGCCCAACGAGCCTAGCTAAAATCACATGAAGATATCTTAAATTATACCGCCGTCTTTTTGGGTCTTGCTTTTCTAGCTGGTGCAGCCTTATTTGCCGGGGCCTTTTTAGCAGGAGCTTTCTTAGCTGGTGATTTAGCCGAAGTCTTCGCAGCGGTCTTCACAGCGGTCTTCACGGAGGTGCGTGATGGCTTTTTACCTGTTACTTTAGCTTTTGCACTTTGGGCAGCATGCACAATTTCTTTTTCAATTTTATCCACATCGATCCCTACCCTCTGGGCATTATCTCTTAATTCTTTTACGAACTTATGAATACTGGGCTCAATTTTTTTATATTCTGTAATCGCTAATTTTTCTAATTTCTTGGCTTTCTTTTCAATTTCTTTTGCTTTCTTATCAAGTCCACTTTCTCCAGCATATTTTCTGACCTTCGCAGAAATGACTTTTGCTTCCTTTTCGACCATAGTTTGCAATACAGCTAGATCAGCCTGAACCACTTCCGTAATCTTCTTCGCTAAGTCGGCTTGAAATTTTGCAAATGTATTCTTCATAAATCCTCCGAATAAATGGAAATCTTGACGGGCACAGCCACTAGCATACACTAGTTTGCAAATACCCGCCATGTTGTCGGAAATTAATTTACCATGAATCGTTCTATCTATTCAAAGCTCGGGGTTCTCTTCTCTAAAAAGGCAGAGATCCCTTCTCTTGGATCCCCCATTGCAAAACATGCAGCAAACGAAGTGGACTCCGAATTTAGTCCCGCACGTAGGGACATTTCTGAAGACTCTCTAACCAATCGCTTGATTTCTCGGGAAGCAAATGGACCTGTAATTAAAATAGATTTCACGACTTTCTCAAGCTCTTCTTCGAGCTGCTCGGGGCTAACGAGTCTTGATACCAGGCCCAACGTTAAAGCCTCACTCCCTGAAAGCCGTCGACCACTGCCCGTCAGAAGAAGATCCATGGCCTGGGGTATCCCAATTCTTCGAACAAGGCGTTGCGTCCCACCAAAGCCAGGTATAAGTCCTAGATTGGCTTCTGGTTGGCCAAAACTTGCCTTAGTCGAGGCCACCAAGATGTCACAAGCGAGCGCCAATTCACAACCGCCACCCAAGGCAAATCCTTGGACCTTGCCAACGACAATCTGTGGGATCTGCTCCAGTACATTTAATAAGTTCTGACCTACTCGAGAAAACTCAAGGGCTTCAATTGGGCTCATTTCGAGCATGGACTTAATGTCTGCTCCTGCCACAAACGCCTTATCACCAGCGCCCTCTATAATGAGGACACGAACATCGGGATTCATCTCCGTAAGAATCGCCTCGAGCATCTCCTCAATCACATGTAGATTGAGAGAGTTAAGGGATTCTGGGCGGTTAATCGTAAGCTTAGCTACTGGCCCTTCTTGATCAAACAAAATAGATTGATATGCGCTCATATTGATTTCCTATGAATAGTGAAAGACCCCTCGGCCAGTTTTTTTACCCATCCAACCTGCATCCACATACTGAACTAACAAAGGTGATGGTCTATACTTGGAGTCGCCAAGCCCCTTGTACATCACATTTAATATATAAAGACAGGTGTCAAGTCCAATAAAATCAGCGAGTTGTAGAGGTCCCATGGGCTGATTGGTGCCAAGCTTCATTCCCCGATCAATATCCTCAGCCGAGGCGACCCCTTCCATGAGCGCAAAAAAAGCTTCGTTGATCATCGGCATCAGAACTCGATTTACAATAAATCCTGGATAGTCACGGCTAATCGAAACTTCCTTACCTAAGCCCGCCGCTAACAACTTTATGTTCTGAAGAACAAGGTCGCTTGTTGCCATGCCGGGGATAATCTCTATCAACTTCATAATTGGAACCGGGTTCATAAAGTGCATGCCAATAACTCGATCAGGCCGTTTGGTTGCTGATCCAAGTCTAGTGATTGAAATAGATGATGTATTGCTAGCAAGGACCGCATGGGAAGGTAGAATCATATCTAATCGTGAAAAAAGGTCTTTTTTAACAGTTTCATTCTCAACGACGGCCTCAATCACAAAATCACAAGACTTGAGACCTTCGATGGATTCTTCGTAAAAAATATTGGCGGCTCTTTGCGCTTGCTCTGCAGTTAATAAATTTTTTGATCGTAGTTTATCAGCTGAAGTCGTAATCGTCTTTCGAGCTTTTTCAAGTTGAGGTCCATGGGTATCCATAAGAGTCACACTTAGCCCTGAAGTGGCCATCACCTGGGCGATGCCGCTCCCCATTTGTCCCGCGCCTATGACACCAATACGTGAAAATCCTGCAATCACAACCATCTCCTTGCTTAGTCAAGTCGCAGCTAATGATAGGCAAAAATCCAGAAAAAGCAATAAAATGAGCTCCAAAGTCCACTATAATAGGAACATCTCGCAGGCAGAGGCTACGTGGGCTCTGCCCATCGCACAGCATTTGTGCAGGACTCTCCGACTCTAGGGACTTCCCTAACCACGTGGGATTCTGGCATGTTATATTGGTAATGCAAATCTCCGGGTTGAAATAGTTGGTCAGGATCTTATACAAACTAGTTTATTAGTCTTATAAACACCATGTAATGACAAGGGTGCCAATTGATGTAAAACAGGATAGAAACGTATCAGATAAACAGCGAGTCCCATTCGATATTCTAGAAATCATCCATGCTATTTCTGCAAGACCGCTGTTATAAGTGTTAGTCACTGTGGAAAAAGATCCCATATGAAAATAGAAAATCACTTGACGCCAAAACAATATATATGCATGGTTTTTCCTCGGTTGGTTTTTTAAACGGCAACTTTAAGTAAAAATAGGGCCAGCTAGGTCCTAGTTGAAGGTGGGGGAGATGACGGCTCTGGATATTTGGCGTTTTTTTGAAGGGACCAGCTAGCCGCGATGAAGTGGAAAATGAACAGTAAGCGAGCATGTGGAAGTCAGCATAAGTTTCCTGTAGCGTTAGATCTATAATCGACACCAAATTAGGAATTTCCCTTGATAGCACAACAAGCTGCAAAAAAGAGGATTAAGCACCTTTCCCAGAAAGGTCGCGTGCTCGTTTTTGGAGGAAGTGATCAGTCTCAGCTTTTGGTTGCTTCTAGCTTTGAAAGACTCCCGTATGGGGACGTTAAGGATCTCCAACTCGGCGCAGAGTGTCCTGACCAAATTGTTGGTTTTTTAAGTTACGACGACATGGTGACCCAGAACTTTGATGGGTCCTTCTTCTACCGAGTCCTTGAAGGTCTGTTATTTGACTTTAAAACGGGTAAGCACCTGGTTATTGGCAATCTAGAAGCCCATATTTCATTGGATTTGATTTCAAGGCTGCAAGACCTGCCCCATCGGCCTTTAGAAGAAAACATTCGAATAGATCTCCAACCGCTTCAATCTGATGATTCTTACTTGGAAGCGTGCCGGCTGGCGTTACATGGGATTGAAAACGGAAGATTCTATCAACTGAATCTCTTACGCTTTTTTAAAATTTCAGTGACCTCTCGTGATCACTTTGTCGACCATTGGCTTCAAAACTCCGGAGACCACGGAGCCTTGCTCATGGATGATGAGCGTGAGATCTTTTCCTATAGCCCTGAGCAGTTTGTCGCATCAAATTTCTCAAAGACCATGCGAGTCCTCGAGACTTATCCTATTAAAGGAACCAGAAGGCGAAGCCCAGATCCGAATGAGGATTCTAGACTCAAGGCAGACTTAGAGACCTCTCCCAAAGACAGGGCTGAGCTTTCCATGATTATCGATCTTATGCGAAATGATCTTGCACGAATCAGTAAAAAAAACACGGTCCGAGTTGACGACCCTGGTCAAGTGTGCTCCTACCCCACAGTTCATCATCTGGTAGCGAAAATTAGCGGTGAAATATTGGAAGACTTAACTTTAGGGCAGCTCTTTTCCATATTACCAGCAGGTTCCATTACCGGCGCCCCTAAAGTTGAAGTTATGAGTGCTATATCGGAGTTAGAAATCCGTAAACGCGGTTTTTTTATGGGATCTGCATTCCATTTAAACTCCTCAGGTGACTTCAAATCTACGGTTATGATTCGCACAGCCCTAAAAATCGGCGATGAATATCAATATGCTGCGGGAAGTGGTATTGTAGTAAAGTCCATTCCAGAAGACGAAATGGCAGAAATATATGTAAAATGCCGCGTATTATCGGGAGATCAAGATGGCTCAACCCTCCACAATTTCAAGTAGATTTCGTAGTGCTAGACGACTGACACAAGTGATCCAAGTTTTTGCTCACCATGGATTTTGGTCTTTAGTAGAGAGGTCTAAACTTCAGACTTCTTTAACTAAGGTTGAACAAAAAGAGATCGAGCATTCTGCTCAAACTGAAGGTCAGATGGAAGTGCAGCGACTAACAGCAGCTGCTCGACTGCGAATCGCTTTTGAGGATCTTGGCCCAGCATTCGTAAAACTAGGTCAAATTCTAGCCTCTCGCGATGATTTGGTGCCTGCTCATATTGTCGATGAACTTTCAAAGCTCCACAGTAGCGTGGGAGCTATGCCATTTACTGATGTCATGCGAGTTCTAGAAGAGGAGCTTGGCAAAAAAATATTGGCATCCATCACAAGCATTGAGGAAACACCCTTGGCCGCCGGCTCTATTGGGCAAGTTCATTTAGCCCATTTAGATGATGGCAGCACCATAGTACTAAAGATTCAGCGTCCTGGCATTTTGAAGGTGATTAAAGGCGACCTTGAACTTATGGGCCAGGTGGCACAGGATTTAGAAAAGTACCTCCCTGAACTTCGTCCGTATCGCCCTGCAGTTCTCATTTCAGAACTCAATTTTGCATTATTAGGAGAGCTCGACTATTTGCGGGAGGCCGCTAATACCGAAAAAATCAGAAAAAATTTTGAAAAAGATGACAGCATTGTGCTTCCCAAAGTCATCTGGAATTTTACAACTTCTAAGGTATTAGGACTTGAATTTCTAAAGGGTGATAAGATGCCCTCAACGCCCCAACCTAATGCCGACATCATCATTTCTAAAGGACTTGAGATGTTTCTTAAGATGGTTGCCGTTGACGGCGAGTATCATGGTGATCTTCACCCTGGGAACCTTCTTCTTCTTTCTGAAAATCGACTGGGGGTCATTGATTTTGGCCTAACGGTTAGGCTTTCTAGTTTTCAGAGGCTACTTATTGCCGAGATTTTTGTGAGCCTGATCGAAGGCGACTGCGATCGCTTAGCCAGGGCTATGGTAGAAATGGGAGATCCTTCGCCAGACTTTGATTATGACGCTTATAACTCGGAACTTTTGAACTCGCTTGGACCCTATATGGGAGGAAGTATTTCAAATGTAAAGACAGGAAAATTGTTATTCGACTTTTCGAAGGTTTCCGCGAAACATGGAGTTCCCCTGCCAAGGTCGCTTTTTTTAGTTTTAAAGACCTTAGCAAGCTTTGAATCCGTGGGGCGAAGACTTGATCCGAATTTTGATGTCATGCGGCTTTGTGAAAAGCATGTGCATGTTCTTAAACTTCAAATCAATCAAACAAAGGAAGTCAGACATCAGCTAGAATCCATCGCCAAAGATATAGCATCTTTGGCGCGCATCGCACCCTTTCAGCTTCGTAAGCTGCTCAAATCTGCTGTGGCTGGTGACTTAAAGTTAAATATTTCCAATGATTCCACCTTAGAGCTGGCCGTGCAGATCTCAAAAGCCTCGAGTCGCATAGCCATCAGCGTCATCCTGACGGGCACCATATTAGCCTCAAGTATGCTTGTAAGCATTTCGGATCAATGGAAACATCTAGGCATTGCGGGATATATATTATCTGGGGTCTTAGGTCTCTTTGTTGTCTTTTCCATCATCTTGAATCGTCCTTGAGGCTTACAGGCGAAAAAAGGCAGGTTCCCCGCGAGATCTATCTCGCGGGGTGGGTAGTTGGAAGGATAAAAAAGATTTAGAGCAAGGCGGGTTTTTAGAGATCGAGGCCTGACTTGGCGCGATACTGTTATCTTTATAGTGGTATATAAAAAATACAGCCAATATCTTAATCACTTCTTTACAACATCCTGCAGGACAAGGGCTTCCGAGGTCCAACAGAAAACAGGTCCGCATCAGACGCTCGGAGCTTTTATAAAAGATTAATAAAATCAGTTAATTACTGAATTCCGTGCAAGATGAAACCAAAGTTTCCTATCTAGTGAGCTACATTATTTTGTTAGATCTTCACATTTAAAAAGGCCCGAGCTAAGAATTTGTGGTTAGTCGTCAAAACTAGGCACAAATTCTTAGCTCGGGCCCCACATTGGGAGTTTGATATAAAATGACTTAAAACGGCTGGGCGACTCCCAGATAGACGGCACAGGTTCCCAGCAGAATGACTAAAAGTAACCAAAGAGTCCTTTTTTCAGGAACCCGCTTAATGACTGCGCCTGCTCCGCCTAAGGCAACCCAAATTCCAAATTTTGCCCAAAACCAATTGGGGAAACCGCTTTGGGCAACGACCGATCCCTCGCCAACACCGGAATCGCTAATAAATTTTGCCTTGGCCGCCATCCCAAATCCACCAAGCAGAATGAGCACAAGCCCAAGCCCGTGAACCATCATCGGTTTAAGGTTTTTAACAGATCCAGCGACTTTTTCGGAAAGCTGGCCTGTCAGCATGAGACCGAAGCCAAGGAATAGAGTAATAATTCCGATGAAATGGATGATTTTGTAGAATGCAAATGACATGATATGGTCCCCGTGGCGAGTTATTGATGCATTCTTTTACTTGATTACTTGATTTTTAAAAGCAAAAAAAACGGCATGTTTAGCTGGACATGTCCCTTCCTTGTCAGGTATCAGATACCCAAAGTGGAGACCTAGCCCATGGAAATCATTTCGTTCTATAAATTTTTAACTCTAAATCACTTAGAAAATGTCCAAGCCGAACTTTTGAACATTTGCCAAAGCCATCAAATCTGCGGATCTATTCTCATCGCGCCTGAAGGCATTAATGGAACGATTTCAGGAGAAAGGGAAGATATTGCTAGAATTACGGACTATTTCCAAGCCAGTGCCATTTTCTCCCCTATGGAGTTTAAAAGAAGCTTACATGACACCAAGCCCTTTAGACGAATGCTGGTGAGAATCAAAAAAGAAATTATAACCATGAAGACGAATGGCATTGACCCCACTCATCTAACTGGAAAATATTTGCCGCCGCTCCAGCTAAAAGAGTGGCTGGATCATCAGGAAGATGTGGTACTGCTGGATACTCGCAATGATTATGAAGTTAAGGTCGGGACCTTTAAAGGTGCCATTGATCCAGGAATCAAATCCTTTAGTGCCTTTCCGGATTTTATAGATCAACATCTTGACGCATTTAAAGGCAAAAAAATAATCACATTTTGCACGGGCGGGATCAGGTGCGAAAAGGCGACTGCCTACATGGTAAGCCAAGGACTTACAGAAACCTATCAAATCGAAGGTGGGGTTCTAAAGTATTTTGAAGACACGCAAAATCTTGGAACAGACAATCATTGGGAAGGTGAGTGTGTTGTTTTTGATTCTAGACTTGCTGTAAATAAATCTTTGCAGCCTACAGAAGTGAAGCTTTGCTACTCGTGCTTTGATCCGTTAAGTGGCCATTTCCCAGAGGGCCTTTGCCCTAAATGTCAAGACGTTCAAAGTCTAGCTTCCCAGTCTCGCATCAAATCCGGGCAAGACAAATATCTTGCGAACTTTGAGCAAAGACGAAAATTTTTAGAGAAATCTAGGGAAGAAAAACACTGGTTGCCAGCCAAAACGGCTCATTTACAAGACTCAAATGATACGAATCAACTTGAACCTTTATGATGACGTGTCGTTTTTAACAAACGAACGTCTCAATCTTCATATCCGACTTCGAACACCAGAGCAAAGTTTTGTCCCTTTCCCTTGAGATAGAGAAGCTTAGTCGTGGAAAGATCTTGGTGGATAGTTTCCTGACAAACCTGGTTGGATTGTTCAGAAAGCAGGCCAGATAGTTCCGATTCTGCTTGTTTTGGCAGGAAGACCGGCATTTGTAAATTCTGATTCAGATCCGATTCCACTCGTCTAAGCCAAGTGCTCACCACCACAAGCGCCCACTGGGAATTTACCTCTTTACAGACCATTGTGGGATTTGGAAGAGATTGCGTTTCCTTAACGCCAAAATACTCGATCCAAGGGTCCTCAGCAGCAGCTGTGCTTAGAACGTCAAAATAGGCACCTAAAGCCCCATAAGTTTTTGTCAGCCCAAATGCCTCGGCTTGACCGGCCCCAACCCATGGAAATGCTGCGCCTAGAAGAAGTATCCGCAAAACTGAGACTGGCGCAAATCTGGACCAATGATTTCTTTTCATCATTTTTTCTCCCACCTTCATTTAGACCAAAACAAATTCACTCACTACCTTTTCAAAGGCAAGCGCCCAAATAATTCGCACCCTAAGTAGAGTAGACCGGAAAGTCAGCATCTGAATCGCAAGACGTCGAAAGAATGGCTACTGCTGACCTAAATAGCCGAGGAGTAACGTCTGCAAGTTGCTATTTGAGCCTGTAGTGAACTAGAATTGAACACAGATCTACCTTGTTCGACAAGACTCTATCCATAGATCCACAGTTCTAGAGAATTGGGGAGGCCAAGGAACCATTTGGGGGTATTTTATGTCAAAACGACTGTTTTTTTATCTCGTTGCGCTTCCTTTTAGTTTGCAACTTTCCTGCAAAAGCTTCGAAGAAAATTTGGATTCCAAATTGCAGAGCCACAAAGGCCCCCCTAAAAAAAAGACTGTGTGTTTAAGCTTTCAGGGAAATGGCACCTACTTTTCATCCCATATTGGAGCTTTGATTGCCTTACTGGAAAGCAATTATGAGCCCACTTTTGTAACCGGTGGTTCGAGTGGGGCGATTATCGCCAATATAGCCCGAGCTGTCGTTGAGAATCCAAGCCTTGGCGTAGGTGGTGAATTTGCCCCCCAGATGGCCGCGAGACTTTTAGCTTCAAGTTCTGGAATCATTGACTCCATGCTATTTTTACCACGTTTCACCACCCCGCTCATGCTACTTGACTCTTTCGATGTTTTTATTTCTGGAACTAGCCAAGGAGTTCTTTTTGGTGACCCAAAGGATGGAATGGTTAATGCGGAATCTATCGTGGGTCAGTCAGCACTCGCCATTGATTTCTTTAAAACAACGAATTTTTCTGAAGCCCTTAGACAAACGACAATAGCTTCTCGAGAGGCTTTCGTATCAAAGCTTTGGATGTCCTATTCTCATTCTGTTTTAGTGACGCCCGATGATGCCGCCGATGCTCTTCTAACCGACAGAGTTACCTTAACAGCTCAGGGCCGAAATGATCTTGTTACGATACAAGATCGATTTTTTAAAATGTTTCGCAGCAAGCTTGATACTACTTTTATAAATTACAAGACTCAACAACAGGATTGGAATACTTTTTTAGCAGGTAACTCGGCAACGTTTGGGCTCAACAATCCCATCAAACGTCGGACAATTTTCAAGATTTTTCTAGATAAGCTAAAATCAATAGAAAGTTTTGATGCGATTTACGCTTCCGTTTCCGGAAATTTTCTTTTGATCGATCCAGACATAGCATGGGCTGCATTTCACGGATATGATCCTGTCGGGAATCCCATGGAAATTCCGTCAAATGTAATCATACATAGCACAGCAAGACGTGGGAAAAGAATAGATGGGGATCTCATAGAACAACGCGGACTCGCTAGTCTACATCAGGTCTATTTTACCAATCGGAAGATGGTAGAACGGGTGAGAACAACACTTTATGCTCCCGAAGCCAACCCACTCAAGCCTGCCTCAAAAGGTTTTTCTGCGGCACTTCCCTCAGAGCGCATCGTAGTGAATTCGTCTTTTTTAGGTCCGGCTTTGGCAGCAACTACCGGCGAGCCGACTGCCTTTACACGTTATGCTATAAACCTTGACCCTGAGGCGCCAAGCCGCCTGCCTTGGCTTTCGACAGGCGATGTCTTGATTGGGTACGGCGGTTGGCTGGAAAAAAACTCATTGGGAACCGGTCGAAAGTTTGCGGAGTGCGCACCCGAAAGGGTAGACACCTATATGGCTTCAGGCGATGGGCCCATGGTGACTAGTTTTGCCAAGATGGCTTATTTTGGTTTGCTACTAGAAACGCCGCTACGGGGGATGTTGGCCAGGCAGGTCAGCAATCCAGCTGACTTGCGCGCCTTTATCTCCGGTCGTGCAAAACAGAACCAGATGTTTACTTCTGGGCCAGAGGTTGATGAAATTGAAAATACAGCTCATATAGTTGGACAGTTATTTGAAGAATCCTTGGCCAGTAAAGGGCGCTTGGGGAATATTCCATTTAATTTCAGTGAAGTGGCCCCTTCTTCCTCAAACGGCCCGAAGACTGCGGATGCGAATATAGCCTTTAGATCCAACCGCCGCGCCATGGTGCTTGGAGCCTATGAATATACAAAAAGCCTGCTAGCTCTTTCGGGGAGTCAGGTAGCGGACCTGAGTCTCTTCGGAATTCCCTCCCAAAGTCTCAGTATTTTGTCCAAAGCTTCCGGCGAGGATGTGCAGGCCGTCGTCAACTCGGCCATGCCACGACCATAAAATGATATCTCTAACTTAGAGCATAGCAAATAAAGGCCTTGAGAGGCCTTTATGATTTAGATGACTAAATGAAATTGAATCCTGGACATCGCATTCTTTTAAAGGAACCCATTTACTTTCATTTCCTTCTTTTTTGTCCAATTTACTTCCATTCACATTCTGAGTAAATTTTAGAAATCTAAGGGACGCCTTTCTTTCATAATCTCCAAGACTAAATGAATGAGATCCTCAGTTGAAGGTTTACAGTAGTAGTCTGCATCGGAAGCATAGGCGCTACGATGTGCTTCAGCAGTAAGTGATCTAGGTTTTGAATCTAGCCAGTCATAGGCATCTTGCTTTTCTAGAACTTCGCGCATCATGTAGGATGTCGCACCACCAGGCACATCCTCGTCAAAAA
>CAXNGG010000020.1:0-13188 GCA_964201885.1 Oligoflexales bacterium | reverse complement strand
TTATTATAAATAATGCCCATCAATTCGGACTCTCCCAGCTTTATCAACTTCGCGGTAGGGTAGGTAGGTCCAATGTCCAAGGTTTTGCCTACTTGATCCTTCCAGAAGAGCACGGCCTTTCTAAGGAAGCTCAAGCGCGCCTAGATGCTATTATGGGACATCAAGAACTTGGGTCAGGCTTTTATGTTTCAAGTCGGGATTTAGAGATACGAGGTGCAGGCAATGTGCTGGGTGCGGAGCAGTCTGGATTTGTAGAGAGTGTAGGTATTGAGCTCTACTCCAGGCTATTGTCTACGGAGCTAAAAAAACTGGCGGGGGATGAAGAGCCTGTAGAAATTGAGCCAGAAATAAAATTAGGTGTTTCGGCCTTTATACCAGCAGAGGTGATTGCCGATGAAGCGGAACGAATTAAGTACTATCGATATATTTTTAAGTCTTCTAGTTTAGAAGTGCTCGAGGACATCAGAGAAGAAGTAACAGATCGATTTGGGGCGCCTAGTGACGAATTTGAAAGTCTCTTTGATGTGGGGAGGATTCGCATTTTGCTTAAGAGAGTCGGAGCCCAGATGATCAGCAAAAATGTGACAGGCACGCCTGAAATCAAATTTGGACCCCTAGATTCTAGTCGATTAACACATCTCATCGATCTTTCTCAAAAAAATGCCAATCTATTTCGGATCTTGCCTGACTTTAGGATGACTTTCCCTAAGGCCAGTGAATTGCCTGATATCATCTATCGGCTCAAATTAGTAGCTGGAGAAACTCCCCATGAAGTTTAGATATTTAGCGCTCCTATGTCTCGGTTTAGGCCTGTTTATAGGCAGGTTGATTTCAAAGCCAAGACCATCCTGGCGACCCCTTTCAGAAATTTCCACCTCTGGAAAAGTACTGGATTCTAGACTTCAAACTATAGCCATTGCAGGAGATGAAAGAATTTCAAGCGCTGCTATCAACTTTGAAGTGGAATTCTCCCAAATAGGAGTTTATGACGATCTTTCTCAGCTGAGCGAGGGCGAGGCTTCTAAGGTTTCCCTTGGTCTTAAAGAGCAAGTCCTTCGGCAGCTCATCGAGCGCAAGCTGCTGATTCAGATGATTGGGCGGGACAAGTATTTTGACAAGACAGCTCCAGAGCTGTATACGGAATGCACTGAGACGGCCGCGAATATCATTAAATCTAACGAGTTTATAAAAACAAATCCCCTTTTTCAGACCTTATTAAGGGAAAAGCTTTGTGAAAGCTCATTGATCGAAAGTTACATCTCAGTTCGATTGACCAAAGACCTTAAAGTCACCTCTAAAGAGATCTCTCAAGAACTTAATAAACTGAGAAATAATAGCACTTTAGAGCCTAGGGTGAGCCTAAAACAAATACTATTAGCTACGGAAGAAGATGCGAAAGCTGTCAAATCAACTTTAACTTCCAGCAACTTTAGCAGTGTCGCAAAAGAAAAATCGATTGCTCCTGAAGGGAAATTCGGCGGGTTGCTAAATGACTTAAAGAGGTCAGATCTTGCTCCCATTTTCGACGTAGCATTTTCGATGCAGCCGGGGCAAATTAGTGACATTATTAAGACCCCTTATGGCTTTCATATTGTACAGCTTCTTAAAAAAGGTAAATCGTCAGGGTATGACAACAATGAAGCTGAAGACAGAATAGCTAGAGATCTATTAAAAGAAAAAAAAGCAGAGGAGCGTAAAAAATGGGTGTTGTTAGCTTTAAGAACTTACGATGTGCGGTGGGCTACTTCCTCGTCTTTTTGAGCACGTCCTTGCATGCGGCAACGCTTATTGATCGAGTAGTTGCGGTCGTTGACGGGGTTCCGATTCTGCAAAGCGAAGTAGATGAAAAAATAAAGAAAGGCCCCCTGGTGGCCCTTTCCGATTGGCCATCTGAAGAAAGTAGCCCGCAGACTCAAAGAGCTTTAAATGACCTCATTAATGTCAAATTAGTTTTAAAAAAGGCAGATGAACTTGAGCTGAACGTCGAGGAAGCAGATTTAGAATCCCAAATTTCAAAGCTACTCTCATCGCAAGGCGCCGACAAGAAAGCATTAGATGATTTTCTTAGGCAGCAAGGTAAAACTTACGATCAATATAAAGATGACTTTAAACATCAAATGATTGTCAGGCGATTTCAAGGGCGAGTCATTATGCCCCTAGTGAAAATTACAGAGCGAGAGATGCAAAGTCACTATATGAAGGTCTCAGGCAATTCCGCGCAGTCTGCTCGAGTCGATTTAAAGCAGATGACCTTTCAGCTAACTGGAAACCCGAGCCTTGATGCTCCTAAACTAAAAACTGCAAAAGACGTCGTTTTAAGGGCCAAAAAGGGTGAAGACTTTGTGAATCTAGCGAAGGTCTATGCCGATGCTCAGACCACCCTAAAAGACCTTAAAACTTCAGATGTTGTCGGCTCCATTCGACAGGCTATTTCATCTCTTGGGATCGGCGATGTTTCAGAGTTGGTTCAAGTCGGCAAACAAGCTTTTATCTTCCAAGTGGAAAAGCAAGAGCTTTCAGGCGATAGCAATTTTATGGCTAAAAAAGACGAAATTGAGAGTGATCTCAGGGCAAAGGAAATTGACTCTCAAACACGCCGTTGGCTAGAGATTGAGCGTGAGAGGCGAAAATTGGTATTAATACCCTAGTTCTTACTAATCTAGTTGACAGTAAACTCCCTTTTTAGCTATCTTCGCCGCGGTATGGTGATCATGGCGAAGCGGTTAACGCACCGGATTGTGATTCCGGCATACGTGGGTTCAATCCCCACTGGTCACCCCATTCAACCAAAAAGCTGATTTAATTGGTAAAAATGAAAATTGAGACTGATTTATCAATGAGTTCAATTTGCCATTTTGTGATAGCGAACTTCTCAAAGTTAATTCAGACCCATTTATTTGCATTTCCGCTTTATATTTTTTCTCAGAGTTGTACAACTCCTAGCCAGAATCATTTATACCCCTCAAGTACTCATGCTATGAATTCAGAAAATATAGTCCCGTTTAGATATCTTGACGATGGGATCATTGTTATTCCGGTTAAGGTAAACGATTCGATTACGAAGGATTTCATTCTGGATACCGGAATTGGCATCACTATGATTTCTAAAACGATGTGTGACCAGCTAAAATGCAAATCGACCGACACGCATACTGGGAAACGAATGTCGGGCCAAACAATGACCGTTCCAATATCTTCTGTAAAATCAATTTCTCTTGGCAGCTTACATGTAAGTGATGCGCCTGTAGGCATTCTTGATGTCGAAAAATTTATTCCTGGTTCAAATATTGGTGGGTTTCTGTCTCTTGGTTTTTTTCGCGATGCTGCCTTTACAGTAGACTACGTTAATAAAAATATCGTTCTTGAAACTGCTGGGTCTTTAAAGACCCTTCGTTCGAAGGGTAATATACTTCCGGTAAAGTTAGATATTGATGGCAATGCGCTCAGTATTTTCATGCCGCTTGTGCTGCCAAATGGTGGTCAAGTCTCTGTAGAGGTCGACACTGGTAGCAAGTCGCTTATTTTGAATGAACGCTTTATGGCGCCACTGGGACTACTTCCGTCCGATACGCATGTCAGGAATCGAGAAGGAATTGACGAAACGGGACATGCTTTCAAACGATACTTTTCCAAGATTCCCGGACGTGTTCACCTTCCTCACAATCGCGACATCGGTATAAATAACATTGATGTGATGTTTCAGAAAATAATCTATGACGGTTTGGTAGGCCACTATTTTTTATCGCAGTTTTTAGTGACTTATAATTTGCCAAATTCAGAAATGATTTTTAGAATACCTATAACCGATCCTGTTGGAGTTATCCATGCCAGAAATTAGCCGCTTTCTAGGTATTATCATTTCGATGAACTTTCGAGATCATCCACCGCCCCATTTCCATATTCGTTATAATGAATTTCGGGCGACATTCTCTATCTCAGAGCTGCAATTGCTCGATGGCAGTTTACCACCAAAAGTTTTGGCACTGGTCTTAGAGTGGGCCTTTGCTCATCGCGCGGAGCTCATGCTTAATTGGAATCTTGCAGTTGCGAAAAAACCGCTAAATAAAATTGAACCGTTGGTTTAAAGGAACGTATTTATGATTTGGATTACTGCAGCAAATTACTTGAAAGAATTCAAAGTGAGCGTCACGTTTAATTCTGGCGAATCGTATATTATTGATCTTAAAGACGAGTTGACGGGTGAGATCTTTGCGCCACTTAAAGATGTCCAAATATTTAGTGCTGTAAAATTTGAGCCGGAACTTGATACCATTGTTTGGGACAACGGTGCAGATTTTGCCCCTGAATTCCTTTATGAATTGGGTAGGAAGCAAAAAGATAATCGATCTGCGTAGCTAAATCTTGTTTTCTTTCTACTGGCTTTTGCACATACAGCTCATGCCAGTCGATTTAACTTGTCTTCATTGAGAGTTTGATTCCGATTAAAATGTCGTCAACTAAAACCCTGGTCCCAGATTTCCCGCACTGTATTGATAATCTTTTGTTCGCGGCTGTGACTACCGATAGGTGTGTTAAAGCGTAAGCCTTTCATCTGCGGGGGCCCAAGAAGTCTTCCCACATTGAAAGAGTGGCCCATTAGGATACAGCAGGAATTGTCTTAACTTGATTTGTGATTTTAAATTTGGCGTAGGCAAGGGGTGTGCAGTTTTCTGGATTCGCCTTGATCTTGGCTTTGTCAGCCCTCAGAACGAAGACAAAATACGACGGCGTCAGTCGTATCGAATCAGATGGAAACATTGATGCTCTCGAACGCGCGATCCAAAATCTGCTGCACCGACCTCGCCTTCCATGGTTCCTTCCTGGTCTTGGTCGGTACCCCCATCGAGTTCAAAATATCGGCAATCTTCCAGTAGCTGAATCCTTGCTTCCTGAGCCTCTCCATCTTTTCGATAGCTGCTATTTCGCTTTTGCAGACCTCGACCTTGCGCCCGACGATCTTCTGCCCATAGGCTAGGTGCCGCTTGGGCCGAGTATTCTTTCCGCTGCCCCGGATGGGTATTCCGAGGAGCTTTAGTTGCTTCAATACGGTACTGGTGGCGGAAACTATTTCAAGGCCAATCTCCTCGGCGGAGAGGCCATTTGCGACGTATTTTTCGAGGAGGAAATCACGATTTTGGTAGAGGGGGGTCACAGGAAAATGTATGATCTCTGCTAGTTGGGCAGGCGGAAAATTGGTTTGGTCTTGTATCCGGCTGCCACCCCACTCCTTCGATATCCCTGTAAATGAATCCTCCTTCATCACAGCCCTATAGTCCTGCCCGTCTTTAACTAAAAAAAGCGATGCTACGCACTACAGCCTTGTCTATTTCCCCGACAGCGATTGGCTTGAACAGCTTTTTAAAGGCATTTTTAAGGACCACAGGGGCTTTCTCCATCAGCAACCGCTGGACCTCCTCTTATCGATTGCCGATGTCATTTCAATCAAAAGTTCTTGCCAGAGCGCTCATTTTTCTGACTTTTCGTAGCCCTGCTCTAAATTCCGACAAATTAGACCTGAATCGATGAGTTTTCGATGACAATGATATTAAACGATCGGGACTAGCGATTGGCAGAAAAGACTTGCCTGTGCCAGCAAAGCTTTTTCTAGCGAAAATGGTTCGGATTTTGGTCAGCTTTTGTGTTAGTCATCAGCCACATTTGCGGTAGCATTAACGACCGATAGAGTCGAAGCTGCAGTTAGAAAAGCTTTTAAGAACGGAGCTATAGGGCTGTAAAGTGCAGATCAATTGCCATGAGGACAACTTGTTGGTTGTGTAAAAGACGGCAACGAATTCTTGGTCGAGATTTGATCACCGTTGGATAAAGCTGATTTAAATATAGATAGTGAGGAGATGTCAGAATAAGATGAGCGTTTTCATTCGTAAACATCTTTCCTATGCTGCATCCTCACAACTTCTATAGTTACTATATCATCATTTATATAATATAAAATTCGGTAATCACCCACACGCACTCGATAATCGTCCCGACCTTTGAGCTTCTTGCAGCCTTCGGGTCGAGGGTTGTCAGATAACGCTAAAATGGTTTTCTGAACTCGTTTCAGAACTATATCCGGCAATTTTTCAAGGTCCTTGATGACACTCTTCTTAAGATTGACTTGATACTTCCGCCCTGCATTCATCATCGTCTTTTATTCCATACCTTTGAGAACGCCTCTTCTGCGGGTAGGCTTTCTTCATCGCGATGAAGATTTATGTTAACGCTATCGACAATGTCTTCGAATTCATCCAAAAGACTCTTAGCGGGCTTTTTTTGTTTAGATAGACGCTTTACGGCTTCTTCCAGTTGAAGATAAAGCCTAATAGTGTCTTCAACGAAGACAGAAGCGTTACCACGGTCCAAGACAGCTTGTTTGTACCGTCTTGGTAAAGTAATGCTGATACGTTCTTTCTTAACTTCGTCTTTCAGTTTTGGTCTGCCCACGACTTAGCCTCCTATTCATAACAACCTGGCAATATATATTATATAAATTTCAGAATCTATCGTATTTTTATCCGATAAAAATAAGAAATTCAAAAAATCGAACACACTCAGATAAACTTCTTCGCGGTGCGCTAAATTCGTATAATCTAAACACAACTAAACGAGTATTCGATTAAGAATGGATAAAATATTCTGAATTGCTGCCAGGCCGCAAATTTCACCATCCTATTTTGGCATTTCTCAAACAATCGAGGAATGTTGGGAACCTAGGGAATCGCCGAGGAGACTGCTCGAGTGGAAATGGAATCGTTGAGTTTAGCAAGCAAACCCCAAGTCGCCTGTCAGGCCGCTTAAAAGCAATAACGCTTCTACCGGACTCGGCCACTATCAAGTAGAGTTCTTTGATTACTTGGAGAGTCTTGAGCTGGACTATATTTTAGCAGCCCCGATGATTCCTTGTTCTTCAAAATGATATCTATGGACTCGAAGAATGGTTAGATCTAAACCACGGAGTAGCAGAGGGAATTTTAAGTGTTGTCGGTCCCCCATCGAGTTCAAAATATCGGCAATCTTCCGGTAGGTGAATTCTTGCTTCCTGAGCTTTTTCATCTTTTCTATAGCTGCCATTTCGCTTTTGCAGACCTCGACCTGGCGCCCGACGATCTTCTGCCCATAGGCGCGGCGCCGCTCTGGTCTAGTAGACTTTCCGTTGCCCCGGAGGGGTATTCCGAGGAGCTTTAGATGCTTCAAGACGGTACTGGAGGCGTAAACTATCTCAAGGCCAATCTCCTCGACGGAGAGGCCGTTTACGACGTATTTTTCGTGGAGGAAATCACGTTTTTGGTAGAGGGGCACAGAAAGGTTCATAATCTCAGCTAGTTGGGCAGGCGGAAAATTAATTTGGTCTTGTATCTGGCTGCCACCCCATTTACCCAACAATTTGATATAATCCGTAAAAAATGAAATTTGAGACTGCAATGTCAATGAATTCTATTTGCCATTTTGTGATAGTAACATCTTCTAAAAGTTAGTTCAGGCCATCTATCAAAATTAGAGGCACTATGATTTCGACTACTGCAGCAAATTAATTGAAAGATTTCATAGTGCGCGTCACGTCTAATTCTGGCGCGTCGTATACCATTGATCTTAAAGACGAGCTGACGGGGGAGGTCTTTTCGCCACTTCAAGATCCGGAAATATTTAGTTCTGCAAAATTCGCATCGGAGCTTGATACCATTGTTTGTGACTATGGTGCAGATTTCGCCCCTGAATTCCTTTATGAATTGGGTAGATTCAATTTTCTATCTCCCATAACTTGAATCCAGGCCGCTTTTAATCTTTGCTATGAAACTAGACCCGCTTAATTTTCGAGAATCTTTACCGTGGACCAAGTCTTTTTATCCCGCGACACATTGACTGTGATTCGCAAGTCATCGAGTTTCATATCGGCAATACCAACATTGGAGTCAGTAAATAAGGACCGAGGAATAATGACTCTATTCTTTTCAATCATATCTGTATTTAGCTTCAGAATATCTTCAAAAATAAGCGTTCTTGCAACATCAAACCTTCCCTTGCTTTCAATTCTTAAAAAGAGAAATAACGGCTGTGCTACCGGTTCAGACAGTAGCGCCTCAATAAAAGTATCAACAAAAATTTTCGCCGGTTTTTCAAGCTTTAACACGCCTAGGCTACCTTCATTAGAAGACACAGTGAGAGGGTCTGGGGTGTCCTTTGCTAGCCACCAGGCGAATTTTTCCGGGTCCATTTTGCCACTTTTTTGAAGAACTCCGTCACTATCTCCCTTGCAAAAATCTGACAAAAGGTCGGGATGAACGGCTCTAGGACGACAATTTGATTTTACATATATCGAAAAATCCCCTGCTGGCTGAGTTTTATTTACGAGCTCAATAAAGCCTAAAATTCCGATCTGGGAAATAAATGTAGAGGCAGCCTGCTTCTTCTCATCTAAAGTTCCAGCGTTTAGAATTTGGCTTTGAAGCTCGGACAGCTCTCGAAGTGAATTTTCTTTTGGGAGGCAAATATCTAGGCCATCTGCTGGTAGAAACTGGCCGATTATAGACTGTTGACATAGTGTGTTGAGAGCAAGGTCTGTATTTGAAGTGCGACCTTGACCTAAGATTCGGACTATTTCGTCAGGCGCCAATTTGGCTAGGGAGCTTAATCCTGACTCTACGGAATAAATGTCAAATGTAACTTCAAAATCACCGACCACTTTGGGTCCCGGAAAAATTCTTCGAAAAGGCTCCAATGGCGGCCGAGATTTCATAGCTTCAAGGCTTTGTCTTTCCCGAAACTGGTCCTGGACTTGCTTAGCAATCGCTTCGAAGTTTTTTGCCTGCGGAAGGAAGCTAAAACTATTTAAAAGCGTTCTTATTTCCAAGAGACTTTGTTCGTCGATTTGGGGGAAAATAAGGGAAAATTTGCCCCATAACAGGGGATCTGGATTCTGGCGTCTTGTCGGCGTTGACCAAGAAAAAATAGACTCATTTGTAGTGGCACCAGTCATGATGTTCCAGTTAAGGCTTTTCCTTTCAAATCGTGACTCTCTGTAGGCGATGTCGATATCCTTAGATTTCATCGTATGATTGGCAAATTCATGTATAGATTCGCGGTTTGTATCAAAGAAAAAGCTGGAGGCCCCCCGAGAAGAGGTTGCGGTACTACCTTCTCTCGATGTAGCCGTTGGTATGCAGGTTTGACAAAATCGATCCAAGTCTAAAAAATTGCCTGTTAATGCCCGAGCCAAGATATCCTCGGGTATATTATAGGATAGGCTAATATCTCTAATTTCGGTGTGCTCTTGAAAAAGTTGGCGGACGCTGTCGAGTTTAAGAGGTGCGATTGGAACGGGCAGACCCTTCCAGGATAATTTTCCCATGGCAACACCGAATGCGTAGAACGTTTTTCCAATTTCAAAACCCAGAGATAGACCTTCGGTTTTAATATTGGAAAGTGAGATTCTGTATTCGTTTTCCGTGCGTTTTTGGACGGAAACACGAGCTTCGGCATTGGCATAGAAATCGAATTGAGATCCAGCGGGAAGACCAGTTGTTTCTGCGACTTTAGGTAGTCGATTTAGGAGCCATTTATGGGAAAGAGGGAAGCCAATAGTTCCCTTGATCGCGTAGCTTCGTATTGAATTGCTGGGCATATCTTTCAAGTCATCGCTAGTAAGAGGTATTTTGAGGGGTACGCTAAACGTTCTGAGAGGATTGTAGAGTTCGTTAGGGTCAAATGAAGGAGGCAATATCTTGCTCAACAGGGGAAGAAGTCCAAACCAATTGGCAGGAGAAATCTGATTTGAATCATCGCTCTTAGTGGCAGTCAATCTCTCTGCGTCCGTAGCAAGATAGAATTCATAAAAATAAACCCCTGTAGACAGTTTTGTGCTGATACCCATTGGACTTGGGGGGAGTAAATCTCTCGTCAGAGTCGGTCCAATCATGACGCGATCTATTACTAAATAGGCTTTAGTGGGCAATTTGGTGAGTTTGCGCTCGATGCCTGTTTCCAACACAGAAAATCTTGTCTTAGAAACAGGCCATGTTTTGTCTAAGAGAGAATAGAATAAAGCATCCATGGCGTTTTCGACTGCCCGATTAGCGGCAAATGTGCTGGCGCTAACCAAATTTCGGATGGCAGGGGAGTCCATGAGCTCATAGAGCTCAGGCTCCCCTAAATTATCTTGTGCGGCGTGGTCTTCATTTGACGAAATTTCCACAGGCACAGCCCCGTATCCCCGAGCATCTGAAAGGAAAAAACAAGCTATCAAAGCCATCCATAAATAGATAAAGCTATTAATTTTCATAACTTGCCTTCAATGCCAAGGGCGGTGCCAATATTACTGCCTTTCCCAGGTGCCCTCTTAAGATCCAAAATCAGACTCCACCCCACGCTGTTCCAAACGCGTGTCCAACGCTCTAGTGAAATCTGCCACAAGTTCTTGTTGGTTATACCCAGTACAACTTTGGATTCAAATCCGGACCCAGAGGTCAAAATATTGGAGAGAAGAAACGAATTGGCGAGACTCTTCTTTCGGATCCATTCGCCACTAAAAACCTGATTTTTAAACCCTTGGTTTTGGAATAGTATTGAAAGGCCCTCGTATTTCCCATCTGGACCCAACTCCCAGCCGGCACCAAACCTAGAGCTTTCCTGGCCGGGCCACTGCCAAGCTAGCTTTGCTAGGGTGCCCAATCGCCTGTGATCGGTTTGTTCCTCATCTTTAGGGAGCTTTTCGACAGCGGCCAGAGATAGCTGCACACCATTTAAGTGAATCAGCTCGTACACCAGCGCCCGTTCAGAGTGGCCGTAAACCAAGCGATACTCGTGGGGTAGATCATAAAGTGACTGCCATAGAGGGGACAGTTGGAAGGCTCCGAAGCTCAAACGCTGCAAGCTGCGCTCCCTGCTTAGATGCAAACTAAAAGCATAAGTTCTTGAGTGGCTATCAGCATCATTAGGTTCCAAATAGTCTTCGCCGCCCGCCGATAAAGACAAATAGGCCCCGCTATATACCACACTATATTTGGCTTTTCCGCTGCTACCATTAGGCTCGCGGCTTGGGACCTTGAGGCCTAAATCGGCACCGCCTTCCCCTGCTATATTTAGCTTTCCAGAATCGCCCAAATCGCCAATCCAGTCCGAATACCCAAAAGAGCTAAAGAGAAGCCAAACCCCGAGTGCGCGTACAAAGGGGCAAGCTGAAAGACACGAAATTATTCTTAACATTGGCATCATAACAAGTAGGCTAACAGAATATGGCAATCATTTTAACCAGTTTGCGCGAGATGCAAAAATTTATAAAAATCAACATTTAGTCTTGACGGACCTAATTAAAGACGCTACATTGCGCCCTCCAAGGTTAGGTAAGCTTGTTTGACAAGCCTATGCCCACGAAACTCTTCAGAATACTGAGTTTTTCGTACGAAAAGCATAAGCCCATCAAAAAAGACCCTTTCCGGAAACAGATAGTCAATGACGGCTAAACTGTGCATCTCGCGGAAGGAAAATCATGCAAAGCCAAAAAATTCGCATTCGTTTAAGAGGATTTGATTACCGCTTAATCGACAAATCGGCTGCGGAAATCGTCGAGCGCGCCAAAAAAACTGGTGCACGCGTAGCTGGCCCGATTCCACTCCCGACATCGATTAATCGCTACACCGTACTTCGCTCGCCTCACGTCGATAAGAAGTCAAGAGAGCAGTTCGAGATCAGAACTCACAAGAGAGTTTTGGACATTCTTGAACCAAAACAGCAGACTATCGATGCTCTGATGAAGCTTGATCTTGCTTCAGGGGTGGATGTAGAAATCAAGCTCTATTAGCAAATAGAGTGTTTTAGGAATTTAGAGGAGTTCGGCAAAGTGCCGAACATAGGTTTAATTCTAATAGAGTAGGTTCCAGGCAATGGCAAACCACAGCGAACAAGGACTCATAGCTAGAAAAGTCGGCATGACGCGCATGACCGACGCTAAAGGCAATGTGATCCCCGTAACTCTTCTCCAAGTAGAAGAACAAAAAGTTACAAAGGTGCTTACAGAGGAACGCGATGGCTACAACGCCTACCAAATTGGTTTTTTTCCGAAAGCCGAAAAGAATCTTAATAAATCTGACATAACCCGACTAAGAAAAACTGGCGTACAAGAGAACTTCTCTAATTTCAGAGAATTTAGAACTGCGAATCCAGTGGCTCACGAAGTTGGGGCGACACTCGGCGCTTCAATTCTAGAGGGCGTTACGTCTGTAGATGTTAGCGGCGAAACCAAAGGACGTGGTTTCCAAGGCGCGATCAAGAGACACGGATCGAAAATCGGTCGCATGACTCACGGATCTATGTATCATAGAAGAACGGGCTCCCTTGGGGCAAACACGAGTCCAGGACGCGTCGTTAAAAACAAAAAAATGCCTGGTCATATGGGCACCGAACGCATAACAATGCAAAACCTCAAGGTTGTTGATGTGGATACGGCTAACAATCTTCTTGCGGTAAAAGGCTCAGTTCCAGGAGGCACACATGTGTTTCTTGAAATAAGACCTTCTATCAAAACGCGCTAAGGAAGGACTGGAGCTATCAAATGAAATTAGATGTAGTTAATATCAAAGGTCAAACCGTTCGAACCATCGAACTTCCTGAAGACATTTATGGTCTTGAAATGAATGAAGCAGTGCTTCACTCTGTAGTAAAGGCCTACCAAGCCAACCGCAGACAAGGAACGCACGCTACTAAAACAAGATCCTTAGTAAGTGGAAGTGGCAAGAAGCCTTTTAAACAAAAGGGAACTGGTGGCGCAAGACAAGGTTCTACTAGGGGGCCTCACATGCCGGGCGGTGCCGTAGCCCATGGCCCACAACCCAGAGACTATCGCCAAGCAGTTAATAAGCAAGTTAAGCAGCTTGCCTTAAAAGTTGCCCTCTCAGACAAAATTCGCCATAAAAAACTTATAGTTGTAGACGATTTTGCCATAAGCAAGTATAGCACTAAGGCGGTACTATCCATTCTTGGTGCTCTCAATAATGGCAGTAATAAAGCGCTTCTATCTGATGAAAGAAAAGACGACTTTCTATTTAAATCAGCAAGAAATCTTTATGGGGCTGGAGTTTTAGCTCCTACAGAAATTAATGCAGAAAATGTGCTAAGACACGAAGCACTGATTCTATCTGAAACTGCAGTTCGTGCTCTGCAACAGCGCTTCGAGGGTAAAGAGTAATGAATCCATAT
>CAXNGG010000019.1:0-13226 GCA_964201885.1 Oligoflexales bacterium | reverse complement strand
AGCGCACTGCGGAAAAGCAGTACTTAAAACATATTAATGTCACATTAAAGCTATCCCTTCCCGAATATGTTTGGACCGAGTTGATGGAATATTGTGTTACAGGGTCTATACCCCTAGGCCGAGTTACCATCATAAAGAAGTCTGCGGAACATGCTGAGGTTCAATCCTTTAGAAGCTCCGCCCATGGGAGGTCTTCAATTCCCAGTGACCGACTAGCTCGCGAAGGGGAAGTTCATCTGAAATTCGAGAAATTGTTTGATTCCATTTTGGAAACATCTCAGGAATTTAGAAATCTTGGCGTCAGTGAGGAGCAGATTTCCATATTGATGCCTAGGACCAGAAAATACGAAATTTTGTGGTGTTTGGATTTAGAGGAATGCTTGGAAGTACTTAAACTTTCTGGCAAAGAAAATGTACTCTGGGAGGTCAGGGAATTTGCGATAAGTCTTCGCGAAGCCCTTAAAGAGGGAGTTGTAGGATTTGGTCACATCGGCGGGTTGTCGTAAAATCTAGGTACGAGCCCAGCAGTAAGCGCGTTCACCATGAGCTCTAGTGTTTAGATCCAGTGCCATATAGTCTTTTTGATAAGCCCAGTTTGTGGATACGGGATATGTTTAGCAATCTTCTTTTTAGATGTCTTTAGGTCGAGGTCCAAATTTGGTAAAATCTAAAGACTCATTTTGGCCCTATTCTAGACTAAAATCTACAATTGCCATCGCCTTGTTTGTGATGGTTGTGGCGCGATTATTTGTCCTACAGATAAAGCCATGGCCAGTGTCACCTACTCTAGAAGCTATGATCAGCCTAGAGTATGTCAATGTTAAAACTAGTGAGTCATGTAAGAATCCCCAATCTGGATCCGAGTTTAGACATGCCCTTGAAACGAGAAGTCCAACAATTGCCTGGCTGGTGTCGCCGGGGTATTGGGTTTTAGGCCTATTCGCCTGTCGAGATGGCGAGATCAATGTAAATCGCCTCGTCAAATGGAATCAATGGTTCACAATTGGCACGGCGTTTATGGGCTGTATTCTCCTTAGATTTTTAGCAAGTTCATGGCTTCTTGGGCTTTTCGCAGCCTTTTCCATTTTGACAAAATCTTCTATTTTAGCCCGGCAAGGGTTGTTGGCCGTTGATGCCCCCATGATGTTTTTTATCATGGGCTGGTTTTGCGGTTTTGCCCATTATGTGAGAACCGGAAGTTTTTTTGCAGTCGGTCTGGGATTTTTTTTCTATGCCCTCGCTGTGTTTTTTGACCGCTCAGCGCTGGTTTTAGGACTCTGTGTTCCGGTATTGCTGGTGGGAGCATGGACCCTAAGGAAACTGTTAGCGGAAAGTGTGGTCACTAGACTTAGGGCTGTGGAGCTAGATGAGCGTCAGTCTCTGCCTGCTCCTTTGGAAAGACGAAATCTGTTTTCTCGAGCATTTGACAATTTTGTACCTGCTGTAACCTATAGCTGGGATTTGGCGTCGCGGATAAAATCTGGCGGCATTTTTTCGACCCTGCGGGTACCTTTTGCCTATTGGGCCTATTACCGTAAGCGCTGGCTGAGAATTTCTTTAGCCTGGCTTGCCTTAACATTGGCCCTTGCCTTTTTGGCGACCCAAATGGAATGGCAATTTTTTGGGGTGCCACGAGAAAGGCTAAAATTAGATCTGATCGACCCCTTATGGGCGATCCTTCAACTGAAAGGCCAGAGCTTACATGCCCTATGGCTCGTTGAAGTCTTGGAACCTATGGACTTTAAGCTTTTGTGCGCCTTATCCATAGTCATTCTCTGTGCTTTGCGATCTCCGGCTGAGGGTCTCCCTGGATTTCTGGAGGTTTCCTTACTTTTTTTAATTGTTTTAGTAGGTTTTTTCTTCACAGCTTGGTTATCTGACAGTGTTGACGCCAATCTATTTAGGTCCATAACTAGCCAAGGGGTTTGGGGGGAGATGAAATATCTCATTCCTATTCGTCGTTTTTTCGGCTGGGTAGAACCTACCCTGATCACTTTAGGGGTAGGTGGGGTCTATAATCTTATTATGGTTGCAAGTCACCGAGCGGGAAAGGAAAAAAAATCTTAGATGAAAACATCCACACTATTTTCAGCCGTTCTTATGGGTTTCCTGGCGGGCGCGTGTCAAAGCCGCAATAATGAGGTTTCGTCGTCACCGGATCATATTTCGGATGCTTCTAAGGAATCTCTTCTCACAATGAGAGACAGTCCCGCTTTAAACAGTCTCGCTTTAAACAGTCTCGCTTTAAACAGCGCGGATTTGGGCAAGTCTCAATCCTGCCAATCTTTGAATATTACTCATTTACCTTTTTGGTTTTCAGAAAGTAAGGTTTTTTTAACCCGGGTGGATGGGACCTGTTCCAGTCAAAATGGAAATCTCGAAGCTCAGCAAGGCGCTCAATGGGTTGCCATGGGCATACCCTGCTCGGGAGGGGATCACCGATTTCGTTGGCTAGAAAACTACGATGATCCCAAGCAGATCTTATTTGACTTTGCCATTGCGTGCCCTATGGCTCATTCACAAAATGAAGTTTCACAATCAGTCTCCAAGATTACCGGCCTGGAAGCCTCGAAACTTATTGCTTTCAATCCCATGTCAGTCATCTATTGGGAATTGCAAAACACCGGAGAGAAGGATGTTGGCTCTCTGATACGAGTGACCAACGTTAAAGATTTGAAGCCTGCTTGGCGTGAATTTTTGTATAAGAAAAAACCTCTGACATTTAAATTGGTTGGTTACGAATCAGCTTGGATAGAGGGTCGTAAGTATTTTGAAGTTCAGGTCGATGTTTTTTTAAGGACTCGCAATCGCTTTAGCATTGACGTTAAGAACTCTAAGGTTTTGGAAACTAAAGACGTGGCGGGCCTTCAATTGGCCTGTAAGGAACTTACTCCTAGGCGGGACTGCGATCGCGTGTTTTAAAGAAGACTTCTCATTGGTTTCCTATTTGGTTTGTCTTTAGAGCTTTGAAAAAAAGTCGGCTACGAGTGGTGAGGTAAGACGACCACGCCCGAGGGTCTTTAAAGTTAACGAAATGAAATCGTCTCAATATATGAATCTTTCCATGAATTTTTTGGGACGAAACGTTAATTTGCTTTAGGTTCATTTTACTTGGACGGAGCTCTTTCTAGTTTTTAAGATTCAAAATTTCTTTAATGGGCGACATTCGCATCCTCTGCGGGTGTGGAGGGATCCATTGGTTTTAAACCAGAGGCATTAGGACTTAAGTTGTTTTCGTTTCCTTTTTTAAGACGAACTAAGGCCACTTGCAAGGTCTTGTCGTTTGGAGAAAGCTCGAGAGCCCTGCTCCAACTTTTTTCAGCTAAGTTTTTATGGCCTAGTTTCATGAGAATCGAGCCCTTCATCTTGTAAAGAAGGGGACTTCCTGGATAGAACGCTAGTAAGTTGTTGGTCTCTATGAGGGCAAATTCAAAATCCTTGGAACGATAAAAGGTTCTGACCTTGGCGAGACCCAGGGTGTAGCTTGGTCCTTGGCTTTTGTCCGTCTTTGCGACACCCATGCTGCGGTCTAACATAGCAGCCGTTGACCCTTGCCTGATTTCCATATCTGGCAACTCAGAAAGTAGTTCTTTGTCTGAGGATACGGGCGAGGATTCTCGGGCTGATTTTTTATCGACGTTGGTCTTGCCTGATCCTTCTAAAGCTACTGGAATCTCCACGTCATAATTGCGTCCAGCGCCCGGAAGTTGAACTTCGTACTCTACAGTCCCTGTATTGGATCTAATAAGGAAGGGTTCCTTCTTTTCAGAATTGCCAAGAGCCGAAGTTGGCGCAAAGGGAAATGAAATAGGCCCATTCATGCGGTCTAAAATCCGCTCATCTGAAGAGGGCGAGTTGCAGGAGGCCATGGCCAAGAGCAGAAGTCCCAATAAATGTTTAGAAGCTGTACGAGAAGACCACATCACCCGACATACCTCCGCTGGTTTTTACAAATTCTTTACCAATAAGAACGTCAGAAGCAACAAGGTATGTGACCCCTGCTGTCATAATGAATTTCTTTCCAAAGAACACATCCCATCCCAAACTAGCAGCTGGAGCAAGGTAGCCGGGAGCATAAAAGCCCCCAAGTCCCAGGTGATAGCCATTTCGAATTTCGTCATAGGATTCGAGACTACCCATAAAGTTTTGCGCATAAGTGGCTTGTAGAGAAAACGCAGTTTTAAAAGGTTTGGCTTTGAGGGTGGTGTCTTCTTCGGTGGTTCCGTCGCCAACGGCACTGGTAGCTGCTTTACCTGTAGTTGGATAGCTTTTAGAAATGCTCGCCATGGTCATAAAAACTCTCAGCGATAGTCCAAATTCTGAATTTCGATTGTTGAACTTTTCGCTGGCTTTAAAATTAAGAGAAATGGCTGAGTTGTCAGGAGAATTGCCAGATACGTTAGATATGCCGCCAGCACCAACTCCAAGCGTATAGCGAAATTCAGGATTGTATTCATCCCCTGCTTTTGATTTTGCAATTTGGCTGTAGTCAACAGCAACTTTTTGAAAGCGAGTTCTTAGGGTTTCGCTATTATAGGTCTTAGTCCATAGGGTTTCGCCGGAGTCGATATTAAAAACTTCTATAGCTAAAATCATGTGGCTGGTGTGATAGACCAAGAGAACGTCTACAAAATTTTCGATGCCCATCATTTTTGCCGCATCGCGGAGTTGAACAATGTTGGTCTCCGGAGAGGTGAGTTTTAACTTCCCTTCGATTAAGGTGGAAGTTCGGGCTTGGCAGGTGATGCAGTTAATGAGTTTAACATCTGAGTTTAAACGTATCCGCTCAGAAACGAGCATTTCAAGGTATTTTTCATAGGATTGAGGTAGAGATTCATTTACAGAAGTTTTCCTGATGGCAACATTTCTTAGGCCGGAGACTTGTCCGTTTTTTACATCGTAGCCAAATTCTGTAAGCAGGTCCTCAAGGACCATATGAAACTGCCTCACGTTGCCTTGCTGCATCGGAGTTGTCTTATCGGCTGGCACCTGGGGCTGAGACTCGCTCGGATTTACGGAGTCCTCAGCGACGGCATGCGCCGAAAAAAGTAACATCCAAGTGACAATGAAAACAGCTCGCACGATTCACCTCTTAGCGATTCTAGGAGAGGGTTCGGCTTTTAGGTGAATTACTTTAGGAGTGGACCTATCATTTTAAGTTCTTGAAAAACTCCAACAGAAAAATTAGTTTGGCTATTGGCTAGGATCATCGATTGGGGTGATTTTGCGGCCAAAGTAGTCCCTTGAGTGACTGATATAGCGATCCCTATTGTAGCGAACGTAGCGATGGCCTCCTGTGGCAAGATCTAAACTTTTTGATAAAGCCACAAAAATTGTCATTTTAGTTTGAAAGAGAGAGATCTTCCGGTCGATGGTTTTTTGATTGCTGGACATCGCTTGATTCAGCTCATGGTGACCAGCCAGAAAGCACCAATGGTATTCTGGGAGCTTGTCCTTAATTATGGTGGATATCGTAATGCTAGCCGCCTTGAGAGAGTCGCTGTTTTTGGCGGTATTGGTGACTTGACCAAGTTCATCTAGGCAGGTCTTAAGGGATGCTTGATTCCAATGATCATTGTCCAGTAGAAGTTCATTGAGTTCCTCTGGGTCCTCTGATTTTGGAAACTTTTGCAAGTCTCCTTCAGGTAGAGGAGGGCTTAAATGAGATGGCGCATCTGGAGAAGTGGTACTAGAGCTTTTGAGGGGTGAGTTTCCCTTCATGGAAGCTTCTATGGCTTCACGCCCCTCACTGTCGGAAGCCTCTGGGTCGGTTTGGGGAGATTCCCCGCTCGGGCTTGTTAACGAGGCACTGGACGTGGAACTCGGACCAGGGTCAGGATTTTCAGTCGACGTGCAGCTTAGACTTAATGCCAAGCAGAGGTATAGAGCCCAGCCCAATAATATGTTTTCTTTCGACCCCATTGCATCCCCGCTGTAAGTCCTGTGCCTAAGGCACCACCGATGATTTTGCCGTAACGCATTTCCCACCAAAGTCCTGGGGGATCTGTTTTTAATCCTGGACGTGAGCTAAGCTCGGGCTCTTGAGGGCCCATTAAATTCTCTCCATTTATCTTAACAAAGCTTGCGCCAAAGTCTATGGAAGTCTGATGACGATCTTGAATGGATGTGTAGCTCACGCTTGGTCCAAAGTAAGCAAAACCGACCGTACCCGTGGAATTCCCGATCGTGCCTTCCCCAGATACTGAAAATAATCGAAGACCAAGCATAAATGGTGTTTCGTCTATCTTACGAGAAAAAATGATCTGGGTGGTGGGATCTACTTGCCAGTTCTTATAGGACCCCGAAGTCCTAATTTTTGTGTAGTTTAGCCCGAGGCTCAGCTCCCATAAATAGGAGCATGGCGTCTTTTCATCTTCTTCAAGGGTGGGTTTAACTTTTTTTGGGGGGGAGATATCTAATGGTCTGTTTAAACTTTCTTTAAAACTTTCTGAAAAGCCTACATCTGGAACTCGCATGGGAGGGCTGTAGAGTTTTGGATCCATGGGGATGGGCAAGGCTGGCGCGGGATCTAAACTAGGGGCTGAAGGTACATCGATGATGGTCTCCCCAAGGGCAAACCAGCTTTTTAAAAGAAGAAGGCATGTTATGGATTTTAAGGCATTCATGGTCAGTCCTTTCTAGTTTGTCAATTTTGCCAAGCCAATAATTTTTAATTTATCAGATCTAAACTTCCCATTTGGTCATAAGTTCCAGTTACAATATAGATGAGCATCAATCAGGTACGATAGATTATCAATTTCTATTTTCATCTTTTAGTCCACAAGAGGTAAGTATGGCAGTTTTTAGAATTAAAAATAGGTCCCCAGAGCCGAAGCGAGTTGAAGCCCAAAAAGGGCAGCCCATCGATCTTGGTTTGCCGATTTTAGGTAAGCCAGAGAAGTCAAATCGACTCACGATGTTCCTTGCGTTTCTCGGTTTATTACTGTCGTTGGCGGGGTTGGGGGCATACATCAGTGAGTCACGTATGGGAAAAAAAGATGAAGGAAAGCAGTATTTCCTGACACTTTCCGTGATTGATAGTGCGAAGCAGCCGGTACCAGGAGCTACGTTAAAAAGTCAAGAAAGAGTCGTCGGAAAGACTAACGCCGCAGGACAATGGACCAAGGCCTTTGCCATTGTTGCGGGTTCAGAATACCCAATCACGGTCGAGGGTGCTGATAATCAGGGAAAAGTCGAAACCAAGCATGTCAAACTCGTATTTCCCCACTGGACCAAAACGTCTTCAATCATGAATCGCGTGATACGTTTAGAAACCTTAAAAAATTCAGTTTCCGAGCCTTCGGTCGAGGCTTCGACCGAGCCTTCAAAAGAGCCTTCAAAAGAGGCTTCTGCCTCCGAGGCCATTCCTTCCCCGTCGAAGCCAGATCAAATAGCCACTTCTGCCGCTGCAGAAAAAGCCTCCTCTGGACTCGCTGTGACAGACATTGCTAAGACCCATGTTGTTCTGCCTAAAAATGTCCTTCTTAAAGGCCCCATTACCGGTTCCTTGAGTTCAGTAGCTCTTGCAAAAACGGGCGCGGGGCAGCCCTTGCTCGACTCCTCCACGCAGTCCATTATAAATAGAGAAATCTCGAATCAACCACTTCCAGCTAAAGAAATCTCAGGTAAGGCAGCCTCTGATAAGCCAGCCTCTGATAAGCCAGCCTCTGATAAGGCAGACCAGAATTTGTCAGCCCCAGAAAGTCTCACCAAAACCGCAGCGTTAAACTCGCAAGGCAGTTCCGCACAATCCGCACAATCCGTACAAAAAGAAGCGCAACACCTAGCCTCGACAAAGACTGCTCTGCTGCCTAAAGCTTTAGCCAGCATTTGGTTTCGGATAGAAGGGCATTCATCTGCAAGTTCTTTAAACCGAGGCCAGTCCTTAGAGTCTATTAAAGAAAAGCTTCAGATACGAGCAAAGTCCCTCGGCCTTACCCTCGATGAAAAAGCGAACTTGACCTTGTCTCTAAAAAATCTGGATGGAAAATTAGGTAGTGAGGCTCAAGACGTCATTCATGTGGACGTGCGCCTAGGAAATCAGTCCATGGAAACCTATCTTAGAAACTATCAAGAAGATGCATTAACCACCGCAAGACTGATTCTTTGGCGAGCAAGGCTGTCGTTGCCCCTTACTTATCAAGTAAAAAAGCTCGGCGAACGTTTTATAGCTGTGCAGCCCTCAGACAGTCCAGCCCTATGGCGTCTCAGTGAAGGTACCAATCTATCAGATGAATCCGGTTTGCGGGCTACTGTGGGAGAAGAGATTCCAAAGGCCCTCACCGTTCCCGTAATCGGGGGGGTGCGGTTTTGCCAATCGGCCGCTGTTTGCCGAGCTCAACTCTTGCCAGGAGAAGTGTCGCAAAAAGGTTGGAGTAAGAGAACCCTGACGGTCCTTGGTACTAGCGGTCGCAAGCTAATGATTTTTGCCGCTGGCAATCCGGTCGTGGAGTCAAAGGGAGAGTATTCTTATGAAGGGCCCGACAATGGATTTACAGTTTTTACAGTTTTAGAAGACGGTAAAATTATCTATAGGAATGCTTTGCACAATAATCTTTATCAGCAGACGATTTTGACGCTACCAGTAAGTTCTATTTCAAGGCGCTGAAAAAACAGACAGGTATCGATCCCTTTTTACGTTGTATTTGAATGGCCAGCTCTTTTTAAAAGCTCTAGGCTATGATACATTTTGTCACTAACGCGCCTTTTGGGGGAAGTGGTGGGAACAACTACGATATTGATCACTGGAGCACTGCATGAATCAGCCATGGCTGCATTCAACAATACGGAAGCTTTTGAAATTATTTACAGGCCTGATTGTAGCCGCGAGGAGCTTCTCTCTTTAGTTCCCCGTTGTCATATTTTGGTTTCTAGATCAGAAACTGATGTGGATAGGGCGGTGATGGATGCTGCCCATCAATTAAAAGTTATCGCTCGTGCCGCAGTGGGCGTCGGGAATATTGACATTCCTTATGCAACTGAAAAAGGAATCTTGGTGATCAATACACCAGGAAAAAACACGAATAGCGCCGCCGAGATGACCTTGGCTCTTCTGTTAGCCATGATGAGACATATTCCAGAAGCCTACCATAAAGTCAGACAAGGCGGGTGGGACCGCCATTCCTATACAGGACGCGAGCTCAAAGGTAAAACCATAGGCATTGTTGGAGTCGGAAATGTCGGGCACCGCGTTGCAAAGTTTTGTAAATCGTTCGATATGGAAGTCCTTGCTTATGATCCCTATATTTCCACGTCTGTCTTTCAAAGGCTGAACATCACTCGCATGGAAAGTTTAGAAGAATTGGCAACTCGCAGTGATATTCTTTCCGTTCATGTGCCGCTTAACAAAGAAACCAAAGGCATGGTTCATCGGGACATCCTAAATTTAATGAAAAAAGGCTCCTGGGTTGTGAACGCAGCCCGCGGCGGAATCATTTTAGAAAAAGATATTCTCCAAGCCTTAGAGTCTGGACAACTCGCAGGTGCCGCCATTGACACCTGGGAGACGGAGCCCAAACCGTCGCTAGCTTTGGTATCCCATCCCCATGTCTATGGGGCCCCCCATATCGGTGCCTCGACTGAAGAAGCGCAGCTAGCTATCGGTGAGACTATATATGAGCAGGTCGTAAAAGCGATCGAGGGAGGGGTGGTGGATTATCCGGTAAATTTACCGCAGGTCGGAATCATCGAAAGTCCACTTTTAAGACCCTACGCCATACTTGCCGAGAAGCTTGGTGCCATGGCAGCTCAAATTCTTGATTTCAATCCATCTAGAGTCATGATGGCCTATCGCGGCGATTTAGCCGGATTAGATCACTCGCTTGTCCGCTTGTCCTTTATGAAAGGCTATGCCTCGCGCGTTGTTGATGGCTTTGTCTCTTTTGTAAATGCAGGTCAACATTTTGAAAAATTGGGACTTACTTTAGAAGAAGATGCAGACCCAGGATTTGATTCCTATAGATCTGCCCTCAAAATAAAAATCTTTGGTTCAGGGGGCAGGCATTTAGCTATCGGTGGGATTGTGTTTGACTCTAAGTATCCTCGCATTTCACTCGTCAACGATTACTACTTTGAAATTGAACCACAAGGAACCTTTCTTTTAGTAGAAAATGACGACAAGCCAGGGGTAATCGGAGCCCTAGGGACCTTTTTAGCAAGCAAAGCTATAAACATTGATTCCTTTGATTTGGCGCGCAATCGAAAAGGCGGTCAAGCTATGGCTATGATTCGAGTGGATACACCGCCCGCGGATTCCGATATGAGTCTAATGGAAAAGCTTCCCAATGTGCGGGGAGTTAAGCTCCTACAACTTTAGTAGTTTCTCCGGCCACCTCGCAAACGCTTTAAAGAGGCCACTTGCAACAGTAAAAGACATGAGTTTTGTCAATAAAAGGCGAGCCATTCCTTCGAAGGGCCGCCTTTTTTAGGCGCACTCAGCAAGCCTCTCATCTAATAGATATTCCCTTTGGGTTTTGAAAACAGGGAGATACTTAGAGTTGCTTGACTCTTAAAGCAAAAGTTTGAAGGCGTTTCAAAACAGTTGATAGAGTTGATAGAGTTGATAGAGTTGATAGAGGTGATAGAGTTGATAGAGTTGATAGAGTTGATAGAGTTGATAGAGTTGATTCCAAAATGAAATCTTTTTTAGATTGGAACTCATAGATTCATGAGCGGCCTATATGGAAGGCGGCAATTTTAAAAAAGATCCAGTCCTATGGGCAGCCTGCGAGGCCATTATACGACGGGTTAACGGCTATCGACTTGTCTTGCCAAATATATCTGGCGTCGCCGACCATGATAGAGCAGGATGCTAACCTGTGGGTCCAGATAAGCTTGTAGTTTGCGTATGCGATCATATTTGGGTCAACGGAAGTATAGGTCCCATAATAGTACTTTGCCTCAAGAGGAATGATAATGCCTAGAGCGTTAGGATACCAAAATTGGTCATGGGTCGCCCAGGATTCCGCAACTTGAGCATAAGTATCATTTGCCATAAAGTAGGCTTGTTGAGAGGTCCATATTGAGGTCAAGGTAGAAACGGCTTCTGCAACAACCGCTCTCGCTTTATAGGCTTGGTATTTCGGTACAGCAATTGTACTAAATATACCTATAACTGCCACCACAACCATCAACTCCAGCAAGGAAAATCCTCGACTGCTTCTCGATTGCATATGATCTCCTCGGGGGTTTTCAAAGTAAGATTCTTCTTATCACTCTTTTCGGTGGGCCCTTGGCGAAACTTTAGATTTCAAATTCATAAAAAAAAAGCTATTAATATTAGGTATTTATCTTTGGTGTGATCAGAATTGATGATTTTAGCCCGAGACGCCCCCGAAATCACACCTGAAATCACAGCCTAGGCTCGACTACATATTTTACAAAGATATTGAAGTGGGGGAGGATTGAGTTGAAATTTTTGAGTTCGCTAATCTTGGCCAAACAGCAGCCCCAAAAAACTTTTCCAAACAGCTTTTCCAAAAAGCCCCAAGCTTAAGGAATTCAATGTGAACCATCAAGCTCCGGAGTCCTTTCCCTAACAGGTAAGTAGCTTCACCTTGCCTGCTAGTCGAGCATAATTAGTTTTTAGCAAAATCAGAGTCTGCAGCAAGCTTCTCAAAGAGATGCTTATTTTTAAAAATAGAGGACAAATAGACTTTAACCTCTGTCTTACCACAACTTCCCTCGGTTGTTTTTATTTCGTTGTTTAAGGATCTCAAAGCTTCCGTAAGCCCGCAACGGTGGAGAAGGGCTGCAAAAATTTCAATCTTTTCAGGCTCTAGCTCCAGGCCTTCACTGTGAATCTTCTTGTTGACGCTGGCTTGAATAAAGGCGGCTGTATGTTCGATACTGTTGGCCGGGCTTAGGCGAGTAGATAAGGAATTAAACCAACAGCCATCGACTTGATACCAAGGCCTGGTCACTTCAGCATTGCTACCCTCAACACAAAATGATTTCATTTTTGTGAAGTCACTAGCCGTGATACCCATAAGGCCAAATGCTGTGGAATCGGGCTTAAGAAGATCTAGAGGTCCACGTTTTAAATTAAAGGACCATTTTGGTGATGAAACAAAGGATCCTTGACTTTCTGTTTGAGCGAGTGCGGCCAAAAAAACAGGAGAGAGATCTTTTGTGGAATAATTTCGGAAATAGGTTTTATATTCATCCCAAGTGTCGTGTGGGGTGTGGGATCTCGCAGGAATCAGCAGTCCCAATAGACTTAGTGAGTCATGAAAAAACTGTGTCGTAAGTGAAATGCTCATGCAAATTAAAAAACCTATTCCGATACCGGCAAGCCACTTTACAGCTGTGCCATAACGATTTTTTTTCTTGCTAAAGATTCTTCTTTTTTTGCGAGCTGACATAGTTTGTCTCCTAACTAATCTAATTGTGAAAGAAATCACTGGATTAGCAGGCTGAACTTTTTTGCCGGGCTCTCTTGGAGATTTCACGGTTTGTTGTAACTACCTGTATAAATTATTTAAATCTATAATAGAAGGAGCTTGGTTTGGGGGAAGTAGGGCCACCAAAGTCAACCCAGCAAGCAATAATTGCCGCATGGGAGAGGAAGCCTTAGGAATATCTGGCATTCAAGGGGCAAGCTTGGGGGACATCGAAGAAAGATAAGTCTTTAGGATGGGGCTTAAGCAGGCTCTAGGATCCTCATTGTCAGAGATCAGTCTCTTCGCTGAGAGCTAAGGTGTTAAAACGTATGAGCCCACGAAGTTGGTGATCATTGTAGGGATTCATCAGATCAGCTATTCTTTCAGCTCTTTCGGCTATGCGACGGGCCACCAAGTCTTCCTCGTCGAAGGACTCACAGACCATTTCCATCAACTCTTCAAAGAGGCCAACCCGCTTTGACTCATCTATAAAGACAAGTTGATCCTCCAAGAATCGGCCGAGATCTTGATCGGGTATCGAAAACAACATGTTTAAAAAATGATCCATAGTCAGCCTAGAATCGAAATCAAAATATGAGCATGGGCAATCTATAAGATTTTTGGCCCTAAGCAAGGGCTTTTTTCCCTTTCCTTTCCTTCCGTAACGTACCGTACCGTACCGTTCTATATAAAATCCTTTTTAATACTTCGACTTAAGCTAAAGAAACGTTCCCTCATAGAGTTAGAAAGTGATTTTTTAAAGAATTTTTCTAGCCTTAGATCACTAGTTTTGCTACATCAAAGTCCTGGAATAGACCTAACCGCTACATGAAACTTATACAAACT
>CAXNGG010000018.1:0-13393 GCA_964201885.1 Oligoflexales bacterium | reverse complement strand
CAAATCCAGATCTGCTTTCGCCCTGGAAAACTTGTGGTTTTTAAGCATTTCAGAAGCGTTTAGATCTTAGGTTGCATTACTTTTTTACTGGCTCGATTGGTAGATTGACATAAAAAATTCGATTGAAAACTGCAACTGACGGCAACCATACCTATGTATATTTTTACCGTCAAGTTTTTTTTTCCTCTTTTGAGATTTATTTTCCGCAAAGGCATGCAGAAAAAACATGGATGGTTTCTAGAATAACAAAATGGCTCAATCTGTTTATCTGATAGGCTTCTATCCAGTTTTACCCCAGTTGGCGCCAAGTGATTGCAGGCAGTTACAAGACGGATGATCAAGTTTGCGTAAGATTTCGACTTACTGTTTCAGCCCTGCAAAAGAGGAAATTCTTCCAAAGGGGGCCCTTCCTGTTCCCTTAAGAATGGGTACTTTGTTTCTAGCTTGAAGATTTATTTCGGCTTGCAGGCACCATTTATAGAAAAAATATCAGGGCCTTAAAAGGAAGAGATCCGGCAATAGATGGGCAAATCGCCTGCCCTTGGCTGCTTTCCATTCCCGTCCTTTTGACCCACTTCAAATAGAAGGGGCCCTCTAAGGGTGAGGCCGCTTGATGGCAGGGCTTCAAAAAAAGAGTGCTGCGATAACCTTAATTTATGGAAACTGCAAAATTGGGTTTGCAATAGGCCTGTTGTAGTTTATGTTTTTTCTATACTTATCGGGGAGATAGAGATTTGAAAAACAAAAAACTCGTGACTATTTTGGCCGGTATCGTGATTTTCATTGGGATCATTTACGCTGCGGTAAACTTTGCTGAAAAACCGTCCATTGTTGTAAAAGTAGTACCCACCCTATCTGACGAAGTAAAGTCATTAGCGACTCACCATAGTGTGATCTATGTGACTCTTTTTGATGAAACCACCCCCATGCCATACGCGGCCATGCGAGAGGTTATCAGTGTAGGGTCAGAAGGAAAATTGAGGGATATTTTAGTAACTGAAGAGAAAATTCAGGTCATGAACCCTTCGCGGCCTAGGCCAAGCTCCATGAGAGTTAAAGTTAGATTGGATGCAGATGGTTCTGCCGGCCCAGATCAACCCGGCGATATAACTGGAGAGACTAGGGGCATCACATGGGGGCAAGAGGCTCAGGTCCAGGTTTTGCTTGATAAATTTATTGTGGAATAGAGGCTTTGATTTTTTAAGCTTCAAAGGTTCCAAAGATAAGTTCTTCAATCTCAACCTCTATATCTCCGGCGGGGCGGTGGATAGTCACGGAATCACCGACTTTTTTGCCAAGTAGAGCTTTGGCAACAGGAGATTTCCAAGAAACCGCTGATTGATGAAACTCTGTTTCACCCTCTCCTACTATAGTGTATTTTTTCTTCTCCCCTTGCTCCGTAAGCACTACCACAGTCGAGCCAAAAATCACGCGTTCGCCAGATATTTTATCTTGATCGATAATTTGCGTATCTTTTAGCAAAGCATCGAGATATCGCAGTCGACGATCTAATTCCCTGAGACGCTTTCTACCATAAATGTACTCTGCATTCTCAGACCTATCTCCTTCTGCAGCTGCTATTTGGATTCCCTCCAAAACCTTAGGCCTTTCCGTTCGCGCTAAGAATTCGTGTTCGTCGGCCATTTTACTATGTCCGAGCTTGGTTACTGGTTTACTTAAAACAGCCATTTCAATTTTCCTCGCCATTTAGAAACTGGTGGGCCTGATTTGCAGTATCCACCAGCATTTGATCTTCATCAATACTTAGACACTTAATGGCCTCAGGAAGCCTTGGATCTCCTAATGCAGCCATGGCAATAAATGCGTTTCTTCTGAGTCCGTTTCGTTTGGCCCTAGTCATCGGGGTTCCTCCAAACCACTGCTCATAATGGAGCTGACTCATTCGCACCAGGTCAAATAAATCTCTATCTACGTCGAACTTGAGTGCCATAGGGGATCCCGGCTTAGCAGCGCGATTGTAAGGACAGACATTTTGACAGATATCACATCCATACCAGTATTTTGAAAAGTGTTTCCAAAATTTTAGAGGTATTAGGGAGCGATGTTCAATAGTCAAATAGGAAAGACATTTAGAGGCATCGAGCACATAATCTGTATCTAAAGCGCCTGTTGGACAGTAGACCTGACACCTGCGACAGGTCCCACAACCCCCGTTAGGTGTTCTACTATGAGACTCTTTGGGCTTCACTGGCGTCGGGTCCAAGGGATAGCTCGTCAAAATTTCCATCAAAAGATACCAGCTTCCTCTTTGAGGATGAATCACCATAGTATTTTTACCGACAAAGGCTCCGGTAAAATGCGAATGAAGAGAGCGCTCTAAAAGAGGGATGGAATCCGAGACAGGACGCCATTTATAGAGGCTTTCAGGATCGAACCGGGACTTGAGGGCTTCGCAAATAGACTTACCAGTTCGGCTCACAAACTTATGATAGTCTTCATATCGAGCATAAGAGGCAACTTTCGAGACGGTTTCTAGTCCTTGCCGTTTTACATTTGATTGGTCAATGAAGTAGGGAATGCCAATCAAGATAGCGCGGTTGCAGGTTTTTTCTACCAAGGAAGGATCACGTCTTTGTGGCAAATGATTTTCTAGCCAATTCATCGATGCGTGATTTTTCTTTGAAAGCCAGCTAGTAAATCTTTCAAATGTTACTAAATCTTCTTTTAGAGCAGCAATTCCCCAGAGCTCGCAATTATGAGATTCTACGATGGACTCTATCCCTTCCATCGTCATAAAGTGCTATCTTTGTGTAAAGGCACTCCTAGCCAGGTCGCTGTTTCCTCATAAAGATCCTCAAAATCTAAATCAGTGCCCCACCAAATTTTCTGGCTTTGCCGCGCCTGTTCTACAAGCATAGGAAGTCCATCGGTAAACTTCGGGAAATAAGCGGCAGCTCCCTCAAAAATACCGGAAGACCTAGCTCCATAATTCAAATCATAAAATACAGTTTCCCTCGGTAAACTTAGAAGTTGATCTGAGCTCATAATCGGTGCGCTCGCTGGTGATTTGGGCATCGCATTAACAACGATGGCATGGGGAGGTAAGATGGATCTGAAATCTTCAAAATCACAATAGAAGCGAAGTTGTATGCCAACCGTCATGCAATACTCTTTCACTCGCAAGGCCCGGGCAGAGTTCTCTGATCTCGATAAGATATTGATTTGCAAGGAAGCCTGATCCTTGGACTTTATAAGCTGCCAATACTCGATGATGCTTAGGACGGCTCCACCGCAGCCGACAAAGTTCAGCTCTTGCATTTGAGATCGATCTACTTTCATTTGTAGAAGTCCCCTTTCAAATCCTAGACCATCAGTCGAAGTTCCACAAATAAGACCGTCCTTAACATAAATGGTATTTACCGCCGACCGGTCATAAACATCTAAAAATGTAAGAATCTCTGACTTGAACGGAATGGTTATATTAAAGCCATGCCACCTTCCAAGTCTAAGGTCGGCGATTAAGGGACCTAGTTGGCTTACATCTCCTATATCAAGAAGATCGTACGAACACGCCACTTGACTCAGGGTCGCGCCGATCCTATGAATCCCAGGCGAATAGCTTTGGGAAATGCCTTTTCCAATCAATGCCAATCTCAGCATAATCATCTTTCCATGCTAAAAAACAACACACTCACTTTTAGAAAAAAATTGTAGTCGCGAGGCCTAGCCTATCATCGTTAGGCTAAAAACTGATACTTATCCATGAATATGTGAGCTTTTTAGCGACTATTTCCTCGTCGAAATAGGACTACTACTGTATCTTGGCTGTTCTGAGAAGCAATAGTTTGCTAACTATTTAGAAACGCAAGGCATGAGGGTTGTGTCATTTCTAAAGACATGTTCGATAAGATTAAAATATACAATGATTACAGTCTGTTGGCTGATGGCTCCGGGCTTCAAAAACGCATTGTAGCCATAGGTAATTTTGATGGCCTCCATTTGGGTCATCGCTATCTTTTGGATAAGATGGTGACTTATGCCCGCGAGCAAGGCCTGTCTCGGGCTGTCTTAACATTTCATCCCAATCCTGCCGAGTGGTTTAAGGCTAAACACTTTGCGGGATATATCTTTAATACGAATCAAAAAATGCGAGCCCTAGGTGAGTCGCATATCGAACTTGTCCTTAATCAAAACTTTGATCATGCATTTTCCAATCTCAGTCCGAATGAGTTTATGAATGAAGTCCTCATCAAGGCTCTAAACGCGCATGTCGTGGTCGTAGGCGACGATTTTCGTTTTGGAAAGAATAGAACTGGAAGCGCTTCGGATTTAGCACACTTCTTTTCTGAATTGGGCCGCAAGGTCGTTTCTGTAGAGCTACTGACTAACGGTGGCCAAACAGCTTCAAGCACGCTTATTAGAAAATCTTTAGAATGTGGAGATTTAGGCGCTGCTTCTAAGGCTCTTGGCCATTCTTTTGTCCTTGAAGGAGAGGTTATTCACGGGCGAAAGCTGGCGAGGTCATTAGGATTTCCAACCGCTAATCTAAGTCTTGGAAACTATGTAAAGCCTAAATTTGGGGTCTATGGTGGTAGAGTTGTCATTCATGAGAGCGAACGTGATTTAGGATTGATTCATCCGAATTCAAACGCACATTTGGCCGCCATAAATATCGGGGTCAAGCCTACCATTAGCGAAGTCCCATTGCCCATGGTTGAAGTTCATCTCATTAATTTAGAAATGAATTTCGATTATCTTTATGGCAAAAGAATATCGGTTTTCCCTGAAGTATATATTCGAGAAGAGCGTAAATTCTCCTCTTTAGAGGAATTGACTAAGCAGATTGTTCAGGATGTGAACCAAATAAAATATTTGCTACTGGGCTCTTAATTTCAGAAGTTTCATATGAACTTTATTTTCCGCTTTCTCCAGACACGACTCATAAAATGTGTTCTTGCTTTCGTGTGAAAGGGCCTCGGGAGAAGTTCTTTGGCTTCATTCAGATATTCACCAATTGCACTTCATCTTCTGCGAACACCAAAACGACCTTTTTTTGTCCCCTACATTTTGCCTACCATCAAAATAATTACGCATTTTTGACGGGGCATAGCGAATTTGCCTATACACACTGGACAAACGAGTGGTCTGTACGTTTAAGGCGTTACAAAAGCAGTCCCGTGCTCTATGCTCCCTTAAGAAGTTGAATACACAAGATTTTTATGAAGAAATTTCGAAAGCGCACAAATAGATCTTAAAAAACTGGCACCGTTCCTTAAATGGAAATTTCGCTGGCATTAGGGAGGAAAAAACGACCTCGAAGTCCATCTTTATATTAGAATTTAGGCGACATAGACTGGAAAGAATACATTTATAGTACTGGGAAATATAATGGAAAAACTGACCGATACCTCTGAATACAATCGCTCCGAACTATTTCTAAACAGAGAGCTCAGTTGGGTTGATTTTAATGCACGCGTCCTAGAAGAGGCGCTTTCAAGCTCTGTTCCCACATTGGAGCAGGTTAAATTTCTATCTATATTTTCTTCAAATCAAGATGAATTCTTTATGGTTCGGGTTGCGGGTCTCTTAAAAATGCATCGAGAGGGACTTTCTATTTGTGAATCTCCAGATGAGCTCGAAATTCAAAAAGCACTTAATCTCATTCAATCTAAAACAGCGTCCTTGATTGAGAAGCAGTACAAGCATTTGACACATGAGATTTTACCTACTCTTGCTAAGTTGAATGTAAGATTGGTGCCTTGGGAAGAGATAACAGACGATGAAAGGAAAATCTTAACCAGCTATTTCATGGACAATATCCTTCCGATTCTAACCCCTTTGGCGGTGGATGAGTCCCATCCTTTTCCGTTTCTGAATAATCTTTCTCTCTATTTAGTCCTGACGTTTAGAGAAATGGACACCTTAGGAAAGCATCGCATTGGATTTGTCAGGGTGCCGGCAGTTCTTTCTAGATTTGTGAAATTGGAATCTAGAGGGGGCCACCAGTTTCTCCTTTTAGAAGAACTTATTATCCATCATCTAGACAAACTTTTCTTAGGCGCCCATGTGGATACCGTTCATCCTATTCGCGTGACCAGAAGTCTTGATTATAGCCTTTTAGAGAATAAGGTCGTGGATCTCCTTAAAACCATGGAAAAAGAGATTTTAGACACCAGAAATCAGCAGGCTGTTCGTCTTGAGGTCGATGAATCCCTTCCCCTCGAGGTTTTAGATCTCTTTAGATCTAAATTGAAAATCAATGGATTGTTTATTTATCGACTCAATGGCCCCCTAGCTCTAGATCAATTTATGGCACTCTATAATCTTCCCTTTCCCGAACTGAAGGACGGCCAATTTAATCCCCGCCTACCTGCTAGAATGTCGGCAGATGAAAGCATATTTAGCATCATTACAAAAGGCGACATGCTGGTTCATCATCCCTACGAGAGCTTTTATGCCGTTACAGAGTTTATTCAAGCAGCGGCGGAAGATCCCAATGTTCTTGCTATCAAGCAAACACTTTACCGTAGCGCTGGCGATTCCCCTGTAATTGAATCCCTCATCCGAGCCGCCGAAGAGGGGAAACAGGTCACTGCGGTTATTGAGCTCAAAGCCAGATTTGATGAAAAGAACAACATTGTTTGGGCCAAACGCCTAGAAGCGGCGGGGGTTCATGTCGTCTACGGCTTCGTGGGATTAAAAACCCACGCAAAGATGGCGCTTGTCGTTCGCAAAGAAGGCACCAAGATGGAAAGGTATATGCATTTAAGTACCGGTAACTACAATGCTAAAACCGCCAAGCTCTATACTGATGTGAGCCTCTTTACCAAGGACCGAAAGATTGGCGAAGACGTCTCCACGATCTTCAATATGCTTACAGGATTTAATCATATTACCGAATATAAGAACAATCCGGCCATCCTGCCCACCCTCAATAAGCTTCTTATTGCGCCCGTGCAACTTAGGGAAAAGATAATCAGTTTGATTTCTGATGAAATTTTGGTGCACAAGCAAAAGGGCGGGGGTCTAATCTTTGCCAAAATGAACGCCCTAGCCGATCGAGCCATTATTGCGGAGCTTTATCGGGCAAGCGCCGCAGGTGTAAAAGTCAATCTTATAGTTAGAGGCATCAATTGTCTGAAAGTTGGAATTCCTGGAGTCAGTGAAAATATTCGAGTTATTTCGGTAATTGATCGCTTTTTAGAGCATGCTCGACTCTATTATTTCGGCGCTACCGATCGCGCTTTTATAGGTAGCGCGGATCTAATGACACGAAATATGGACATGCGCATTGAACTTTGGTTTCCGGTTGAAGACAAGTCCATCAAAGATCGCATGGTCAATGAAATTCTGACCACCTCCTGGTCCGACAATGTAAAAGCGCGGGAAATGCAAGCTGACGGCAACTACATATTGCGCACTCCTGAACCAGCCTCGCCCGCCATAAGGTCGCAAAGCCTCTTCATACAAATCGCACGCTCAGGCGGCATTAAATCTCTTCCCTATGAGACAGCACTTCGCTATAACAGAACACGCAAAGAGAAGCAGCGCCCAGTATTGATAGGCGAAAAGGTGTCTAAGAAAAAAACTAAGGAGTGATTTCATGGCCACAAAACCTATAGCAGCCATTGATATAGGTTCAAATTCCATGCACCTCATAGTGGCTCGCATGTGCCAAAATGGAACCTTTGAGCATTTAGATAGCCATAAAGTAACGACCCGACTTGCTGGATATTTAGACAGCTCCGGGAAGCTTTCTGAGGAAGGCATTGGCGTTTTACTGAAAACCCTGCAGGAGATGAAGGCCATCGCTTCTGGGTACAATCCTGAGTTTCGCGTGATTGCGACCCATGCGACGCGTACTTCTAAAAACCGAAAAGCTATTATAGCTCGAGCGTATCAGGAGTTAGGTCTTTCCATTGAGGTCATCGATGGCCTAGAAGAAGCTAGGCTGGCAAGTCTAGGTATGGCGTCTTCACTTTCTCTTAAAAATCAGTCTTTTTTAGGCTTAGACATAGGTGGCGGTAGTACGGAAATTATTTATAGGAACGCTCAAAAACAGTTGGAGCGTTGCGCGTCCCTGCAAATCGGCACTGTTGCTTTGCAAAAAATGTTTGAATCTGAAGAAGGTCCCACAGACATAGAACTTAAACGCCTTAAAGAGATCCTCCATAACAAGATTACGCCGTTGGCTTCTGAAGTTGAAAGCATGCCCCGCGACCCCGAGCGACTTGCAGTTGCCTGTTCTGGTACGGCCAAAGCAGCGGCCAACTTAATTCATCAAATGAAGTTCGGACGCCCTCTTTTAGATGCCAATGCATTTGTATTTAATGCTCATGAACTACAGGAACTCACAGCCTCTTTAGAATCTCTCCGAAGTCCGAAAGCCATTCGAACCAAATACAATCTGGACAAAGACCGTAGTGAAGTCGTGCTGGTAGGTATAGAAATTCTTCTTGCCATAACCGACCACCTTAAAATTTCCAAATGGAGTGTTTCCACTTACGGGCTAAGAGAAGGTATTATTCTCGACTCAGCCCAGCAGGCTGAATCTAGCTCAGATTCTCTCGATCCCAGAATGGAATCGATAAGAAGCTTTGCTAGGAGATACCGTGTTGATGAACCCCAAGTCGAAAGAGTCCAAAATTTTGCAGTTTCTATTTATAATCAAATCGGCCACCTTACAACTGGATATAATGTACTCCAAAAAGACGAACTTCTTTTGTTAAAGGCAGGCAGTTGGCTCCATGAAGTCGGGAAGTTTGTAGCTTACTCCAAATATCACCGCCACTCACACTATCTCATAGCAAATGGCACTTTGCAGGGATATACGGAGAAAGAGCGCTTAGCCATTGCACTCATTTGCCGGTTTCATAGAAAACGAAATGCTTTGATCAATAGAGATGACTTTGAATCTTTTACAGAACCAGAGGCTAAACGAATTGTCACTTTATCCGCTATTTTGCGACTTTCTGCCTCCCTGGCAAGAGGGCGCCGGGAATGTATTCAATCGGTGCAAGCGACTGTGCAAGGAAATAACCTGGTCCTTGAAGTGATTGCAGCAAAGGATCAAAATCCAGATGTGGAACTTGCCAGAGTCAGAGAAGAACTTTTCGTTTTAGAGAGCGGCTTGCAAAAGACTATCTTGATCAGTCGCCGTTCTATTTCCTAAGCTACGATAGATTTATAGGGATATGCCATGAAAAAAACTGGATTTTCATTTGATAGCTATTTAGCCAGCCTCACAGCTATAGAGTCAAGGATGGCTTCAGGTCAGCCGACTGTGGTTATATCCTACGGCACATGCCCATTTTTAATCTCTGAGGCTCTTAAATATTTACAAAAGAAAGCCCCACAAACACAAATAGATCTTAAACTTATTGACTTGTCAGAAGCTCAGGGAAAAGGTCTTAGTGAGCATTGGAATCAAGTCGGACTTTTTGTAAGTCACTCCCTATGTGTCGTTTATGGATTAGAAAAATCTAAAGAAGGACTACGACAATTTTTAACTCTAGCTGGGAAACCTAGCTCTAATTCCTTTTTATTTTCTTATCCTAAAGCTGATCTCCCTAAGGGAATCTCCGATAAAGTGGCTTCCATTTCGTGTCACCCTCCCCTATACCAAAACCTTAAAAAGGCCATCCATTGGATCGCCCTTAACCTGGAATTAAATCTTCGTGATGATGCTATTCAGACCTTGATCCATCTCAACGGCTCGGACCTTACGGCCATTAAAAATTCTCTGATGATTGCGCAGCTTAAACGACCTGATCAGAAAAACATCACAAGTTCTCAGCTTTTGGAACAAGGTGTTTTTTTAAGAGAAGATGAGTCCTTGCGTCTTTCCCAACTCATCTTGGAGGGAGCTAAAGCAGAAGCGCTTCTATTACTTCAAGACCTCATTTCAAGGGGCGAGTCGGCGTTGGGCATTCTAGGGATTATGTCAAGACTCTGTCGAACTTCAGTCTCCTCTCTAGAGCGAAGGCTTGACTCCAACCTGCCTCCGATGATCGCCAGGCAATACTCGAATTATGCGCAAAAGCAAGGAATGGCGTCTATGGCTCTCGGTCTTAGAGCTTGCTCCGAAGCAGATATCTCATTAAAATCAGGCACTAAGGCCAACGACTTCCACATCCTCGCAAATCTGTTAAACTATCTCTAGAGCACTTTCGCTCGATTCTAAAGTGAGATCACAACATGACCTGGTTTTTATTAACCTTAGGTTTATTGCTTGCACCAGCTGCGCTATCCGAGGAGCTGAAGCAAGAAACAAAGGAAGTGTCCAACCTTGAGCTCCTGCCTAGCGCCCTTCATCGTGAAGCCCTGCTTGAAGATATGCCCTTTTCCTCAGTGTCCCTTAGCGAAACAGGCGAAGCCTGGCTGGCAGGAAAGCAAAATCTTTGGAAATGGAACCCTGCCCTAGGGCTCCTCAAAAAAATCGAGATCCCATCTGAAGGTTTGGCGCGTGTTATTTCTTTGACAGCTGGTTCCGCTGTGTTTCAAACCTTAAAAAAGGTCTACATGATATGGGACCAGCCCGTGAGCATCAGAGAAATCTACAGTGGCTCGAGAGTGGCTTTGGACACGAGCCCTGATGGCTCCCTAGCTATAGGTTCCAAGCAGAGCTTTTTATTCGCCAAAGAGCTCCACTCAAAGACACCCTTGTCCATGGATTTAGCTGGTTGTGAGGGCATCTCTTTAGGGGAAAAAGGACAGGTTTTCTGCCGGATAAAAGGCGAGATATTCCTAGTAAGCAAGGATCAAGTTAAAATGAAGCCTATCCTTAAAACTAAGTCTGAAATCAAAGCCTTCAAGGCATTAGGGGATTCCTTAGTGGTTGTAAGTGATCAAGCGGTTTGGGCAATAGGTACAGATGGATCGCTTCTAAAAACCGTAATTCCTCAAAGCGGTAAAAAAATTGCGGCCAGTTACTTAGATGATCGCATTCACGCTTTTCTATTCAATGATAAGCTTTTTGAAGTCCATCAATTGGACATGAAAACAAAAATTACAACTTGGCTATCAGCCCCAGGAACCAAGGTAGTAGATGACTTATCTTATAGAAATGGTAGGATTGGACTGATACTTGATGGATTTCCCTACATCTTCCAAATTGAGCAAATTCGTAAATGAAACATCGTGTTAAAAGTTTTATTTTTCTGCTGACAAGTAGCACTGCCATGGCGAAGGCTACACCTAAAACCATGCCTTCTATCGGCATTGAGACTGGCTTTGATGCGAAAATCAAGGATGTTTCCGATTTTGTTAAGTCAAGCAAGTCTGGTCAAGCCGCGTGGCTAGCAACGACCATTCTTCAGGCGTCGTCGCTGAGCGACAAGAAGGATTTTAAAAAAGCTAGCCTAAAATATTTAGATGTGGTTAAGCGCTATGACCGCGACCTAGGTAAATATGCTCTTTCGGAATTCCTAAAGCTCAAGCTAGAAAATTCTTCCGAAATAGATGCCGATATAAAAAAAGTGCTAGTGCAGTTGAATGGCGTCCATCAAAAAAGTCCTATTCCGTTATTCAGGCGCGTTAAAACCATTGCTCGAACAGATCTGGATCCTTTTTTGGGTCTATTTGGCATGCAAAGTCCAAAGACCAAGCCTTCATCAGCAGCACCCTCGACAGCTTCGATTCCAGCAAGTGGTCTGCCCACTGATGATCCCTTACTTTTATCTTTGACAAAACAGCGCTGTGAGAAAGAAAAATCCGAATCTGATGCTGATAAAAAGAATTGGCTAGATTGGGAGGCCTCCCTGCCTGCAGGTCTCAACGATTATGTCTCGGGGTTAATTGATAACTGCCGGGGACGAAGCGCGGGTGCTGAATCGAAATTTAAAAAGGTTATCGCGAATAGCGACCTATTGACTAAATTCCCAGCCCAATACCTGTGGTCAGCTAAGTCCCTTGCTTTACTGCAGCGTCGGGCTGTGGATAGATTTGTTGCTATCGACACCTTTCGGCTGTTGGCTAAGCTGTGGAATGCAAATCTCTTAACACCTGAGAACTCAAAGCTGGATTTGACGGCCATTGCCTATGAAAAAGCCAACGACCTGGCATGGGCCTGCCGCGTTCTTGCCTGGCGTTCGGAATATTCGCAAGCACAGTCCTATTGCGAAAACTCCGTTGAAACGGCAATGACATGGATTAAGCAGCCAGAAAACAAAAGCTCAAAGCGCTATCAAAGCTTTGCGGAACTGGTTGCTGAAGGCTATCAGACACTTGCAGATCGAATTCTTACTGAAAAGCAAGATTGGTCTGGCGCTCAAAAAATTATGACTACAGCCTTAGGAAGTGGGCTTGACTATGGAAGCACCTGGGCGGGGCGTTTAAAGTGGCATTTAGCCTTCTATACATGGCTTGAAAAAGATTATAAGAACGCTGAATCTTTATTTCTTAGCTCTGCAGATGGATCCACAAATCGCATGGATCAAGAACGCAGTGTGTTTTGGGCTGCTCGCGCGGCTAAGGCCCAAGGCAATGAAGATAGATACAAAGAATTGACCGCTCGTCTTAGAAAAGACTTTCCTATCTCTTATTATACGTTAGTACTCCTACCTCAATTGGATGGAACGACTCCCAGCATTCCAGGACTGAGCTCAGACTTATTAGTAAAGCGCCTGCTAATACATGAAGACATCGCGACCATTCTGAATAAATCTCAAGATAAAGGCCTCAAATTAAACTTCGAAACTTTAAATGTTTTAATTGTATTTGATATCCAACCTTTTGCAGCCCTTCTCGCCAGAGACATCCATGATCAGATCAAAGAAAGTATCTCTCTCGATTCAAATCCTGAGCTCTGGATACTTAGCGCTAAGGCTCTCTTATCGGCGGGCGATGCCTCTAAGGGCATGGCAGTTGCCTCTCAGGTAGGTTCTACCATGAAGGATGTTTCGCAAAAGAAACCGGATCTGCTGTTCTATATTTACCCCCGCCCATTCCTGGAGCTATACCAATTAAATGCAAAGGAAGAAAAGCTGCCGATTTCTTTACTCTTGGGAATTTCCAGACAAGAATCTACATTTGCACCGGCCATCGTTTCTCCTGCTAGGGCGATTGGACTGATGCAACTCATTGTTGCCACTGCCGACAGAATGGCAAAGACCAAAGGTCTTATCTTAAAAGACACTTTTGAGGAGCTGCAAAATCCTGCCGTAAATATTACCCTGGGTTCTGCCTATTTGGGACTCTTACTCAAACATTATCAGCAGAATGAGGCCCAGGCTGTAGCGGCCTATAATGCTGGCGAAGGCATGATCGACCTTTGGATGAAAAACCGTATTTTGCCTGATCAAATGGCCTGGATTGAAGCCATTCCCTTTGGGGAAACACGTAACTACGTGAAGACTGTGCTTAGAAATCGAGCTGTCTATGACTTACTCTCTGCCTACCATGGAGCCAGCTCTCTGACAGTGCCCACACAAAT
>CAXNGG010000017.1:0-13875 GCA_964201885.1 Oligoflexales bacterium | reverse complement strand
TGACTAGCAATTTTAGCTCTGTACTCACGCATAAAACTTGCTTGAGGAAGCCTCTTTTGACCTTCCAGGATATCAATGATGATTTGAACAGCCTTTAGGTTTTTAGGATCATAGCGGCAAACTAAATAGGCCGACTGCAAGGCCTCCCTAGGAAAGTCCGGGTGACAAAATTCCGCAAGCTTTAAAACTTCACTTGCCTTTTCCATGGGATCGTGAAGATCGGCTATTAAAGCGAGATAGCGGAATCTTAGAGTCGCTTTATAGGGGTCGGCCTTAATACGTTCAAGAATTAAATCAAAGACATTCATAAAGTCTCCATAAAAACAGCGCGTTTCCTTACTGCTACTATTTTAATGTAAACCTGCCTGACAGGGAATCTAACTCTTCTTTCTTCCTTTTAAATAAACATCTTCGAGCCAATTTATGGTGATCTCTGATCTTAAAAAACGTTCGTCCTGAAAGAGCTCCACATAGAAAGGAATATTGGTTCGAATCCCCTCTACTTTGAATTCACGCAAGGATCGCTTCATCCTTTGAATGCACTCTTCCCGGTCACGGCCTTTAACAATGAGCTTGGCAAGCATGGAATCATAATTTGGTGGCACAGTATATCCGGCATAAATCATGCTATCTACCCGAACTCCTATCCCGCCTGGCTCATGATAGCCAGTAATCTTCCCTGGCCATGGAGCAAAGGAATGGGGGTCTTCCGCATTGATTCGCACTTCCATCGCATGGCCATTGCTTTTAATTTGGCCCTGCGTGAGAGAAAGTCGCTCGCCTTGAGCGATTTTTATCTGTTCCTTGACTAGGTCTATGCCCATAACTTCTTCAGTTACGGGATGTTCGACCTGAATCCTGGTATTCACTTCCATGAAATAAAAATTTCCGTTTTCGTATAGAAATTCTGCCGTGCCAAGGGACTGATAATTGACCAGCCGTGCAAGCTCCAAAGCTCTTTCGCCAACTTTTTGCCGTTCTGCTTCCTTTAGAACCGGGCTAGGAGACTCTTCAATTAACTTTTGTTTTCGTCTTTGGGTGGTGCAGTCTCGCTCACCTAGGTAAACTAAATTACCGTGCTGATCCCCCATCAACTGAATTTCAATATGTCTTGGGTTGGTGAGAAATCTCTCCATATATACCGTAGCGTCGCCAAATCCTGAAAGGGCTTCCGATCTTGCTAAAGAGAGCTGTTTAGAAAGATCAGCTTCAGAATGCACAACCTTCATGCCTCGGCCACCGCCACCTGCCGCAGCCTTAATGATGAGCGGAAATCCAATCTCTTTCGCGGCTTCAATGGCCTGAGCGTCATCTGTTATCGCTCCATTGCTCCCAGGAAGAAGAGGTACCCCAGCCTTACGCGCCAGAGCTCTCGCCTCTACCTTATTCCCTAAGACTCTAATTTGCTCGGGAGTTGGGCCAATAAATGTAATTCCGTATTGTCTGCAAACTGAAGCAAACTCAGCCGACTCAGAAAGAAAACCATAACCTGGATGGATAGCGTCGACTCCAGCTACCTCCGCAGCACTCATAATGGCTGGAATCGACAAATAGCTTTTTGAGCTCTCAGCCGGACCAATGCAAACACTTTCATCAGCTAATTTACAGTGAAGGGAATCCCTATCGGCAGTCGAATGAATGGCAACAGACTTAATCCCAAGCTCTCTACAAGCTCGAATAACCCTAATGGCAATCTCACCACGATTCGCAATTAGCACTTTTTTCATAAGCCGCTTTCCTTATTCGATTACAAAAAGGGCTTGATCAAATTCCACAGGAGCTTCATTTTCAGCCAAAATTTCACGAATCACACCGTCGCGATCAGCTTCAATTTCATTCATGAGCTTCATGGCTTCGATGATACAAAGGGTTTGGCCTTTTTTTACATGTTTGCCCACTTCCACAAAGGGAGCTTCTCCGGGCCCAGAAGATCGATAGAAAGTCCCAACAAAGGGTGAATGAATCAAGGCTCCTCGGTTCTTTTTCTCAGATACCGACTCAACCGTTTCTTGTGACGAAGCCACGGGAGCTACCGACCCATGAAACGAGGGAATGGAAACAGGTTGTAACATTTGCGAAGGCTGATAAGCCATGGGTACGCTATTTTGCACCATGCGAATCGAATCTTCGCCACTTTTTATTTCAAGTTCACTTAATCCATAAGATCTCATTAACTTGATCATTTCTTCGGCTTTTTTAAGATCCATACTCTACTTCACCTTTTCAAGATAGGAATTATCTCTAGTGTCAATCTTTATAAAGTCGCCAACGTTCAAATGGAAAGGAACGGTCACCGTAAGTCCAGTAGATGTAACGGCTGGCTTTCCGCCGCCGCCAGAAGTATCCCCTTTGATATTAGGTTGGGTCTCTGCGATAGGCAATACAACAAAGTTATCAACATCAATCGCCACCGGCCTGTTTTTGTAATAAGTAACTTTAACCATTGAATTTTCCTGGATGTAGTATTTCGCCTCACCCACTTCATCATCGGACAAAGTAACTTGGTCAAAGGTCGAGTTATTCATAAAGTTAAATTTCTCGCCATCAAAATAAAGATACTGCATTTCAAACTGTTCGACGTTGGGAATCCCCAATTTATCAACGCCAGCCTTAAAGTTGATCTCAAGGACGTTACCAGACTCAAGATTTTTAATTTTAGTTCTGACAAATGCTGAGCCCTTGCCAGGATTTACATGCTGAAAGTTTACAATGGTCCAAGCAGAGTCTCTATATTCAACTTTAAGACCTTTTTTGAAATCGGTTGTATTGTACATAGTAAGACAAACTCCTAAGCATTATGTAAAGGAAATCTACCCCTTGGTAGAAATCATAGCGATACCTATAAAGGCAGCAAGCTTGCTATGATACACCTCTATATAGCTCCATGCCATAGTAAAAATAAATCACCCTAGGCAATCTTGAAGCTGCTTAATTCCCGACCTTCTGCTAGCATTTACACTAGGGACAATTCGGTCCCGCCGGAACATACTTTTAGTGAACCCTTATGGATATTTAAAGCAGTTTAGAACTGTCCTCATGCTGGAGCTATTGCTGCTCACGGCAGGGGGCACCTTTGCCTATCACGTTTGGGCAACGATCTGTGAAGGGGGGTTTTCCCAGTGTTTCACCCGAGGCGGCAGCCTAACTATTTTGAAATATTTGGCCCTTGGCCTCTTGCGGCCATTTACGCTTTTTCCTCAATTTATTTTTGAGGTCCTAGGCGCTAAGGCTTGGCATTTTGCTTGGACCCCTTGGATAATGGCGCTTTCCAGTATTTTAAGTTGGCTTGCTGTTTTTGCTCTCGCTAAAATCGTAGGAAAGAAAATCGTCACCCCTTGGCTCTCTAGCAATCTCCCCCAAACCCATAAATTCCTTCGTTCCCAGGATTGGAAAATCACCCTGCTCACACGAACCATACCTTTTGTTCCTTTTGATCTTCTATCCCTCTGTTTTGGACTCCTTGACTTCAGATGGAAAGCCACACTTCTGGCCACCCTTCTCACCACCATCCCTGAGTCCTATATTATTTATTACTCGACACAAACCGAAAATGCTCTTTTTAAAGACATCGTCTTTTCCATGATCATATTGAGCGTTCTCTATTGTATACCCGGTCTCGTTTGGGAATATCGAAGTCGGCGCCAAGGAGGTGGCCTGTGGATTCGCCTCAATGCCATGTGGTCAGAACTTCTATTTGAAGTCAAAACCAATAACGACATAGTAAAAAGACGGAATTTCACTGGGGAAAAAGTTCCGATACTTCTTCTTTATGGCTTTTTTTCATCGCGAAGATCTCTATCAGTAATTGAACGCCACCTCAAAGCAAAAGGTTATGAAGTGCTCTCTTTTAACCTAGGAGGGCTCCTTGGTGTTTTTTTCACCCGCGGCATTATTGAAACTGCGCACTTTATTGACTTCAAGTTAAAAAAGCAGTTTGAGCGACATGACTTCAGTAAAGTCACCATCGTAGCTCACTCTAAGGGGGGGCTTGTCGCCTTATGGTGGCTGTTGCGTCTTGGAGGGTATAGGTACTGCGACCGGGTCGTCACCATGGGAACTCCTTATAAAGGAACGAAATTAACCTGGCTTCTTTTGATTACTCCGATTGGATTCCTCTGGCGAGACATGTGGCAAATGCGCCCAGGCTCTCGAATGTTAAAAGTTCTAAGTGAAAGTTATATCCCCGAAGGCGTGAAAATCTTTTGTTTCTATTCCGGAAAAGACCGTATCTCTAGCGGTATAGACGGTATTTTCAACACTAAGAACGCATCCGGACAAGTCATCCCAGTAGCGATGCACCATATCTCTCATTTTGAGTATCTACATAAGCGTGATGTGGCAGACGAAATCGCAAAACTATTAGGTCCTCCTGAAGCTATTGTGCGACAATTAAATGCGCGACAATTAAATGAGCGACAATCAAACCACCTCGGCAAGGTTCAAAATGAATCTTAAACCCCACGAACATCAAATCTACTTAATCGCTGACATGAAGCCATGGGCCCTATCCATCCCAGCTAAATTGAAGCTGATTAGCACCGAAGAAGCAGAGGTGCAGATCAATCCCAGTGACTTTAGATTTGAACCAAAAGACTGGGACAGTATATTAGCCAGCGATCAAAAAATGTCTCTTCAGTTAAATCACAGTTTTGAGCATTTAGACATCCCCGTCGTCCAAGCGCTTGTCCAAAGCTGGCGCCTTATTCGAGAGTCAAACATATTACACGTCCACCTTCGTATTCTAGGGTCCTCAGTCGAATTTACGGAGTTTTTAGCCCACATTTAAACACGTGTTCTGTGCCTAGAGATTTCGCTGATGAGTCTTTAATGTGGTTGTGCCTTCGTAGTCTGGACAAAGAATTTGAACTCAAAGCCCTACAAAGGAGCAGTGTCAGCAGCAACGACATAGTGACTTACCCAGCGCCACTTAAAAGTAAACTACCGCTACTTGAAAAGTCGAACTTCTTTTATGGGCGAGACCATAAAGGCAAGAATAAATAGAAATCAACTTCCGAACCATTACCAGCTGATATGGAAACTGGCACAAACTTTTTCCACACTCTATGAAAGACTCCCCACTCTTATCGGAAATCTAGTTATTACAGGGAGTTAAAAGACAAATGATCAAGTTTGCGTAAGTTTTCGGTTGACTGCTTCAGCCCCTAAGTTCCTGGATGCTCGCAGGTTTCAAAAACATCGATGGCGCATTAATTCTGTGACGCTTGCCTAGATCTTGGACACTAGAACCCTGAATCATGACCATAATATCCAATAATATTGACGATATAGATCTTCTGAGGGTGCTGGTGCGCCACTTGCATCCCTAAAAGGAGTCGGGCAAGTCAACGGTAGATTTGACGCTGGTCAATTAACAACAGAATAGTGAGGAATTTATGAAGGGTTTTCTATTTTCAGCAGTAGTTTTGAGCGCGTTAGCAATGGGCGCATGTTCTTCGTACCGTGTAGGCGGAAGCGATGGTGCCGCGGTCCAATCGACTGTTTCATCCGAAGGTCAAGCGACTAAGCCAAATAACAACCCTCCTATCGTATCTGGTCCCAGGTATGCTCTTCAAGATCCTTTTCAACATATCGTTGAGGTATGTAACCGAATCGAAGGCTGGGACTTGAAGACACCTCAGGAGAAGAAGGCAGCTCAAAAGTTGCGCGATAGTTCGCCAACGCTTAAAGCATTTAGCGAGAAATTATGTGGCACTGGAAAGTCAATTCCTAAAGATGCAGAAACTTTCAATACCGAAGTTTGCCAAAAGGAATTTCAGGCAGCTGCTGAGCTTGAGAAGAAAAATCCGCAGGAGAATCTTGTCGAGGGACTTAAGTTCTATGGCCAAGAATGTGAGCAAGCTTTGATGAATCTTCCTGCTCACAAGTAGTGGTAGTTCATGCAATAAGTCACGTCAATTTAGGCTGAATATTAATCGGCGCAAGTTCCCTCGCCCGAGGGGACTGGCGCCGATTTCATTTGTTTTCTTTATGGAAAATCCCGCCCTATATAACGGTCCCGCGACTAATATTTGGAAATTTGATACAATGGTGCAAGAAACAGCAGTCGTCGCCATTGTTTAAATCAAAACGCCAGTCATCCAATACTATGCTCTAGTGTTCTACGAAGAGTGGTGCAGAAGGTGAGGGAATCATATCCGGAATTTTGGCCGTGTTTTCGCAGCGAAATGCAAAAGTCAATCCTGTGACTTTAAGAAAAGCAGCAGACTTCATGTACCACCGCGGTCCAGATGGTCAGAATATTTGGCATGATCAAAAATGCCAGATCGGTCTCGGGCATGCGCGGTTATCGATTATCGACTTGAATCATGGCTACCAGCAGATGTCGAATCAGGAAGCGACCTGCATTGCTGTCGTGAATGGCGAATTTTATGATTATTAATAAGACCCTAGGATAACCGCCCTAAACTTCTTGAAAGATTGAATTTTTATGCTATGTTTTTTCCATGAGAAAAAATGATGCGCGAAAATTAGATCATTAAATACTTGAAGCTTTAAGAATTCGGTGTGTTCGCAGCGTTCAAAGCGGAGAGAGCCCCGAAGTTGTTGGTAAGATGCTTGGGCTTAATCGAACCACAAGTTACGATTGGCTTGCTAAGTATCGAGCTGGTGGTTATAACGCACTTAAATCAAAGCCCACACCTGGCCCTAAGCCAAAGATGGACAGCAAGAAACTAAAATGGGTTTATGATGTAATTACTCAAAAGAATCCGCAACAAATGCGTTTTGAATTCGCTCTTTGGACTAGAGAAATGGTTCAGGAACTAATCTTGAAAAAGTACAAGATTAAGCTTGGATTGAAATCAATTGGCAAACTTTTAGCCCAACCTGGCATAACTTGCCAAAAACCTCTCCATAAAGCTATACAAAAAGATGATACTTTAGTTCGAAAATGGCTGAAGAGAATCTTTCCTACGATTAAGAAAAGAGTTTTAAAAGAAAGGGCAAATGTCTATTTTGGCGATGCCGCACATATAAGGTCAGATCATCATTCAGGAAGAACATGGGGAATTAAGGGCAAGACCCCAGTCGTAACGACCACTGGCTCTCGATTCGGTTTATCACTAATATCTGCCATTACTTCCAAAGGTCACATGAGATTTATGATTGTTCCAGGAGGCGTAGGTTCAGATGCCTTTTTTAAGTTTTTGAAGTGTGTTTTAATGGGCGCGAAACGAAAAATATTTCTTATAGTCGACAATGGTTCAGCACATAAATCTAAGAAAACTAAGGTGCTTGTAGAGTCTCAAAAAAGAAACTTGAGCTGTTCTATTTGCCTCCATATTCACCTGAACTTAATCCAGTCCTATCGGAGAGTGGGACGTCACTCAAGGTCCGTTGAAGGCAAATCTTGTTCCAAATCTTCCAACTTACATTCTGGGCGAACTCTACAATCAGCTTACCGCTGCCAGTTGGCGCCAGAGTAAAATTGATCAGGCGGACATTTACATGTTAGAAGGCTAAAGACCTAAGTCGACGGTCAAAGGACAAAAGTGTCCTTGCCGGTGCTTTGCTCAGTAAAGCCCATATATTTCCATGGCGAGGATTTACCACTAAAGTGTTAGTCATTTGAGGGATGAGTCTCGCCTTTTTTTATTTTTTTTCTTCTCACTAGTTTCAAGTTGTTTCGCATATGCCGAGCTGATTTGAATGGGAAAAATATCTCATTTTAAATGAATCAAGCTTTAGTAGCCGCTATCAAATAGCGGTTCTAGCTCATCTCGATAGAAGTAGAATCCATATCGCTGAGTTTTGCGCCTCATATTTTTTTAAAAAGCGAGAGCCCTTTGCTGGAAAGCTGGCTGCGATCTAAAGCTTGTGTAACTTCTTTCTTAGTAGACTGCAGTTGGCCTGATCCTATAGGAGAATTGTGGTTCCATTCCCTTTTGGGCCTTGCTTCTCGCGGCACGAATCGCGGCAAGGAAACATACAGTTAGATCCTGTTCGGCGGGTCTAAAAAGTTTCCGCCATGAACTCCTTTCTGTACTGCTCAATCCTTTGATAGAGACGGTCCTAGCAATATTGTGATGGACAGCAAAATGGCGAAGCTTTCGCAAACTCCACATGATTTGACGAGAAAAAAGAGACTTTTTTCGAAGACTTTCGAAAGTCAAAAAATTGAAAATATTGCTTGCTTTGCCGCTACAATCCCGAGAGCGTATAAGGATATGATAAATATTTATTAAATTTCGAAGAAAGGATACTTCATGAATCGTGCAGAATTAGTGGATGCGCTTTCAAAATCAACTGGCCATACTAAAGCGGATAGTGAGCGTTGGCTTGCAGCTTTCGTTGACACTGTTTCAAAAAACATCAAAAAGAAAGAAGGCGTCAAGCTTGTTGGCTTTGGAACCTTTACCGCCGCTAAGAGAAAAGCTCGCACAGGACGAAATCCACAAACTGGCGAAGCTATTAAAATCCCAGCTCGCTCAGTTCCTGTTTTCCGCCCAGGCAACACCTTAAAAGAAGCTGTAAGATAGAGTTTTTGCATTTCCAGGCTAGCACAACCAGTTTAGACACTCTATGAACTTAAAGAGCCTTTGCAAAAAGGCTCTTTTTTGTTAGCATCCCCCAATAAAATCTCGACGGTCATTTCATTTTTAATGGAGCTCTCATGAAATATTTTCTGGGTCTTTTCTTATTGAGCCAATCGGCGCTTGCCTCCAACATCAGCGAGATGAACTCTACATGGAACGAAATCGTAAAAGCAAATATTGCGATAAGCGGCGGAGTTGACTACGTTAGCATTCAAAAGGACGTCCAAAAGCTTGATGGCTTCCTGGGCACCCACAAAGCTCTGGCTTTTAAGGGCCTAGCTGACAATGAAAAAAAAGCTGTTTTAATTAATTTATATAATGCGTTTATGATCAAGTCGGTCCTGGATTATGCTAAAGACGCAAAAATAGCGGTTTCATCTCCCGACTTTTTAAAGATTAAAATTAATGAAATAAAGTATAAAGGCGGCAATGTTTGGAATGGCAAAAACAAAGTTAACTTAGCAGGTGTGGACGTAAATTTAGACGAGATAGAGCACGGACTCATCAGAGGTGAAGGCAAGGGAGCACTTGCTGAATTAAAAGTCTCAAAACTAGACCCAAGAATTCATACTGCCGTTAATTGCGCCGCTATAAGCTGCCCACGAGTTCGCGAAAAAGCCTATTTTAGTGAAAATTTAGACGAGATGCTCGATTCGAATTTGCGGGAGTTCATGAATTCTACGAGTCAATTCCAAAAGGCTGGCAATAAGCTGGAAGCCAATTCGATAGTGCTGTGGTACTACGATGATTTTGATAAATTCGGCAAGGAAACCTTCAAACTCAAAGGTGCCGGAGACTATTTGATTAAATTTATCGATGGCTCTCGCCCCGATTCAAAATGGATAAGTCAGCATCTCACAAACCACTTTAACGACCGAAGTAAGCTTTCGTTGCGGCTTTCTTCTGATTTCAATTTTGAGTACAACTGGCAAATCAATGACAAAAGAAACAAGTGACTGCTAGCGACCTCTTTGGAAATAGACCATCTCCTGCTAAACTTAAATACCATGTCTTTTTTTGGGAGACACATCTTTGAGACTCAATTTTATTCCCTCATTAGGGATCTTAGCTCTTTCCGCCCAAGGATTAGCCGGCGGCGTTAACGCATTGCAAGCGGGTTTGTCTGGCCCAGGCTATCTTTGGAGCGTTGTGGATGGAGTTCAAAGCGAAGCCCAGCTAAATATTTCAAAAGTCTATGGCTCGTCCACATGGAGTGATTCTCCCACGGAGCGGCTCTCTGCTAAAACCCTCTCAACTGACATGTCTGCAGCAACAGCATTTAAGCCAAGCAAAGACTTTCTAGCCATTGCTGAGGCAGGCGTGAAGTCCAGCAACCATCAGCAAACCATGCGAGTAGAGAATTCCTCCTATTCGTCCTCACAAAATACCTATCAAATTACATTTAAGTCCATTTTAGATCGAAAGAAATGGGTGGCTGGAGCCTCTGTTGGGATAGTGACATTAGGCTCGGAAAAAAAGAGTCTTACTTACAATGGTCAACGGCGCTCCATTGACCTTGAAAGCATCACGTTACCTGTCTTTGAACTTGCAGGGGGCATACGGTATTACGCCTTTGAAACCATGGCCCGAACACGGCTGTACTCGTCAGACATAGCGCAAGGCAGCTCCCACGATCGATATGGCCAAACTCGTGAGTTTGATGTGGTTCGCTCAAGTCCAGCGGCTTTTAATGTTGCCACCTCTTGGAATGGAATCTCCCAGTTAATGCTCATTGGCGAAGTCAACTATGAGGCGTTGGGTCAACTTGGAGAAACCACAAATCAATACAGCTCATCCTATCTCGATAGTGGTGAACGAGTGACGGGAGGTGCCAATAGAATGTCAGGCGCTTGGTCGTTTACGGGCGGTGGAAAATTCTTTCCAAGCCAGGATTTCTCCCTTAAAGCATCCCTAACCTGGCAGTTAGCTAGTGCCAGAAATTCGCAATTTTCATCCCACGAGCTCGATAATTTAGGTGGCTGGAATCTTGAGGGCGGATGCGATTTCATTCCAGAAAGCAATCAACGCTTAGGTGTCACTTTTGGTTACACGGTTCCTAGGTCCTTGACCTTTAAGACCCGCGCCATCGATCCAGATAAGGAACTAGAGGTTCCAAGAGCTCCAGGATCCAGGCAAAAAATGACCTCTGCCAGTTGGCATGCGGCGTTGGCCTCTACTTGGACTTTTTAGATAAACGTCATATTTGTTTTGCTAAACTTGATGGATATCAGTCATCAATATATGGAATAGGGATTCACGTTCCAATTCCGTGAGTGAGTCATAAGAAAACCCTAAAACCCAGCTTTCATTGTCTAGAACCCCCCACTGTATCGTGCACTTGACACCATTAGGCAAACATCGACTGATCTCCTGCTGTAAATCTTTGCGCACCGAGGCCAGCATAAGCAGCGCATGGTCGCCTTTGACCAGCTTATGGGAAGTCCTAATGCTCATTCCGCCAATAGAAAAATTAATAAAAGAAATGGGATGATCCGCAAAGGAGCCAGAAATACCGCTAGCCTTTGAAAGTTCATGACGTGCTGATTTCCGTCTTTTCTTTAAGACTTGCATGCCTAAAGTCACTGCATTTTTGTAGTCTGCCTCCGACACATCACAAGGCCTCACTTCAATAGCCGTCAAAAAGTCATTATGATGTTTAAGCCGAACCTCTTTCCTAATACTTTTTACATCAGTAAGTTCAGACGCTACCAGCTCCCAGGTAAGGGCACTCATGAGTATGTGATGAGGGTCTGCCGCACCTTCAAGCCTCTTCGCTAGGTTTACCCCATGCCCTACAATCGTAACGTCAATATTGGTTTCATTGCCAAGATTTCCAATAAGACAACTGGTCGTATTGACACCAATTCTCATCGGGTAAATCCGCTCAGCTGAGGGCATCGCAGCCCGCAAGATGCTGTTTTTTTGAATTTCCAAGGACGCCTTTACGGCATTGAGAGCATGGGTTTCCGTAGTTCGGCCACCCGCCACAGAATAGCCAAAGTAAGCCAACAGTCCATCACCAAGCGTCTTATCAACAACTCCGCCATGTTTATGGACGATGTCTCGCATGTCATTTAAGAGTAATTTAAGATCCTCAAAAGCTTGCAAAGGAGACAGCTCTTCAGACATAGCCGAGTACCCCACAATATCGACAAAGATAATCGAAACCACATGCTCTTTAACCTCCAGATCCATCGCTACCAATCTCTTTGTCGCAAGCTCTAACTCTTGATCAGAAACCTTACCAGACAAGGTCATTTTTATACTTTGAATCGCCAATTCTTCGATCTGCACCTTCCTAAAAAACAGAATGGAAGCGGCTGCTATAGACACAAAGAGAGGATAGACGGTTGGTATAAAGACAGAAAACAGTGAAAACGCCACGAGACTTACTAAAGCCCATAGCAATAGAGCTAGCAAGATGAGATATCCCGACGATGAAATCGGCGCCAATAGAACTAGAACAATAAGAAGAAAACTAGCAACTAAAACTGGGGCAACCTGCCCTAGAGGCTCACTAATCCACTGTTTTTGAAGACTTGAGTTTAGAACGGAGAGCACAGCTAGGGAACCATTCGTGATACCAAATGGCGTCCAAACTTTGTCTGTATGCCCAGTCCACATCAAGGGCGCCACAAAGACATAATCACCCTCGGAGATCCACTCGACCTTTTTGCGATCTACAATACTTGCTAAAACTGCGAGTCCTGATTTTTGCGCAGCTAGAAATTGATCCGGGTGCACATAATTGACCATCATGCCTAAGGGGGAAGTGGGAATAAGGCGGTCTCCCATCATAGGACCTTCAGGACCCATGTGCCAGCCTTCCACTGATCCAATTCCCAAATGAGGAATAATACCTAAATCCTGCACTCGATAGTAGGGCTGCGTGCGGCTGTTGTCGTTGTCATATTGAATGTGCCCTTTAGGGACCACAGCATTGTCCCAGTAGGGAGATGAACGCATCACCATAGGAGTCTTCTGATGACGCTCTTGATGGGGCCTAAAGTCTTTAGCGGCAACGCCATTGAGAAGAGCTTCCGGCACGGACAGACCATCTTTAGCATCAAAACTGCTGTTTTTTTCATAGTCCTTGAAGCTAATTCCAGAATAGACCTTAACCCCACCGGACAGCTCATAGGACTGCCTTTCGGGATATTTGGCCCACCGCCAACCGTCTTGAACTTTCGCAGTACCGAGTAAACCATCCACAACGATGGCTTTGGGCTTAGATTCAGCTATTTTTTCAAAAAAAGCATTCCAATATTCGGATGTAAAATTTTCATAGCCACCAAACACCCGAACGAAATTATCTCCAAACCAAATGACTTTGATTCTCGGATCTATTTTTACCCCAAGATGTAAAAGCTCCCTAACCTCAAATTGCACCCTCATCCATGTCGAAGCTTCAAACTTTTGAACAATTTGGTTATTAGAAAAAAGAGCCCCAATAGCTACAAAAAGCAAAGCCACTAAATTTGCTTTGGTTCGTACATCCCCTATTTTTATTTGATTCAAAAACGGTATTTTCATAAACATCCTAAAACATTTTCTGATCAGTTTAGAAATTATTCGGAGATATCTTCACTCTATTTTTAACTTCTTCATCTAGGATTAAAACCTCCATACTTAGTCGACAAGAAATCCCACTGATATAAAAAAGAATCTAAGCCAATATTGCCCACCTATTTGGAATCGATCCTGCAAACCATCCTTTAAGAACAAAGTGACCTAAAATCTCCCTAAAAAAGGAATGATCATGAGACTGTGATGGTGAGACTGTGATGGTGAGGCTTTGCATCTCGGACACCGAGGGCTCAATAGGCTGCGAAAAAGACAAAGCGATTTGACCGGATTGGTAATGAGCGCCCGCATAGGCAAATCCCGGGCGGGATGGACCACGTCGATTTCAGAAAAAAAGGAACCAAAAGCTACGAACATCTACTTTTGGTCCTCAAAGCCATGCGCTTTCCTTACGAAGGCTTTTTCCAGATGTTTGCCTGAATGGTTTTTAATGCCGTGGCCTTGAATTGGGACAACCACCCGAAGAATTCTTCCTTTGTACTTCGCCAGGGCGGGCAATGGGAAATGGGAAATGGGAAATGGGAAATGGGACCCGCTACGACGTGACTTTTGATGATAATCCGTTGGAGAATGGACGAGTCAACATCTTATGTCGATCCATGGTAAATGGCGCGATGGGCTGAAGCAGTTGACCTAAATCTTATGCAAACTTGAGCATTTGTCTTTTAACTACTTATAATTACTAGAGTGCCGATAGGTGTGTTGAAGGAGACTCTATGCATCTTTCCATAAGTGA
>CAXNGG010000016.1:0-13990 GCA_964201885.1 Oligoflexales bacterium | reverse complement strand
TATGAAAAAGGATCACGCCAAGATAGGAATCATAGGTTCCTAGAATGTTGCTGGAAAGATAAAAAACTGGGATCAGAAGGATTTGAAAGGGTAGGAGCATGCCCGCCAGAAATAGCAGTGTGATTTTTTCTCGACCTTTAAATTTGAGTTTTGACAAAACAAAGCCATTTAATGATGACAAGACAATGATGCCGACTAATGACGGAATGGTGTAAATAAACGAATTTATAAAATAATGGGAAAAACCCCCGTTCACAAAAGCTTCTATGTAGTTATCTAGATTCCAATGTTTTGGAAAAGTCCAGTAAAGTCCTTGATTCAATTCGTCTAAAGTCTTTAGACTCGTTAAAAGTGTAGCCAAGATGGGACTGATCCAAACGAGAACCAGGATGATTGCGAATAGCCAAAATAGCCAGGAAGGTCGTCTGGGTTCCATTAAGCGTCTCCTTTTTTAATTTGGCGGAGATAGGCCAGGATGAGCCCAACGCTTATCATAAACAATACCACGGCAATAGAGGCTCCATAGCCATAACGAAAATTGACGAACGTCTCTTGGTACATATAGAGGGCTAATGTGTTGGTCGAATTGGCTGGGCCGCCATTAGTCATAATCGCTACAATATCAAAGGCTCGCAGGGCTCCAATCATGGTCACAATGACCACAATAATTGTGGCAGGCTTTAACATAGGCAGAATCACATGCCAAAGCAATTGCCACCGATTGGCACCATCGATTAAGGCGGCTTCAAAGACATTTTTAGGAAGATTGGAAAGACCAGCTAAGTAGAGAATCATGCAGTAAGCAGAGTGCGGCCAAATAGCCGCCAAAATAACCCCGGCATTGGGTGCAAGCCCCAATCTCGTCATGAGGCCAAATTCTTGGTCAGGAGGAAGCAGCTTGAAAAAGTGTAAAATGGTATCCACAAGACCGAACCCGGGTTGTAAAAACCAGCTCCAGATCATTCCTACGACGATCAGTGAAAATACCATGGGCATAAATAAGAGAGTTTTCAAGGCAGAAGCAAAGCTCGACTTAACATGGAAAAAAAGCGCTAAGAAAAGTCCAAATAGGGGCGACATTCCAAAAAAAACTAACCACAAGAGATTATTAGTAAAGCTTTTCCAAAAAAGCTCCGCTTCAAAGAGCTCTTTGAAGTTGCTCAAGCAAGATGTTTCGGGATTTGTCATACATATGGGAAGAGGGAAACTGCTGATTCCGTCCCAAGCCGTTACCGACAAATAGAAAGTGAACACAATGGGGAAAAGCACATAGAGCCCATAGAGGACAAGTGAGGGTGCCAAAAACACCCAGGCCGATTTTGAATCATCAAAGAGCTTCATACCATTCCATTGTATTCGTTATTTTTTATAAACTCTTAAGCGCACAGCCTCGATTTTTTTGGAAATCGCATTGATATCATCGGGGCGAGCCATAAGCTCTACAAAACTGTCCATTCCAGCTTTTGCAACTTCTGGATCTGCGTCTCGATCAAAGAATTGGCTAACGTTTTTAGCGTGACTAAGGGTCTCTACGCCCGCCTTTAAAAAGCGGTCTCCACCATCTGTTTTTGATATAAAGTTAGTAGGCATAAGTTTGACGCTTTGATTGAACTTCTGCTGTGTTTCTGGCTTTGCGAGAAAGGCCAAAAATTTCTTTGCTTCCGCCTTATGGGCCGCTTTTGCAGGAATAAAATAGACGTCAACAGGCGCAACTTCGGCAGTGGGTACTTCTGGGTTTATGGTCGGGAAGGGGAAAAAACCAATTTGGTCTTCGATATTTTTAGGAATTTGGGTGGTTATGAAGTTGCCCATGAGATACATGGCGGCTTTACCTTGCCACAAAAGAGCACTGGCTTCCTGCCATGAGATGGCTGCGGCACTTTTATTAAATGCATTCGATTTAATAAGGCTCTGCCATACTTCAAATGTTTTTTTGACTTTTGGATCTAAATAGGACTCGGTGCCTGCCATCAAACTCATATGAAACTTATAGCCATGGAGTCTCATGTTGAGATAATCAAACCACGCAGCAGCTGGCCAGCCGTCTTTTATGCCAATGGCGATCGGGGATACTGATGCTTTGTTTAGCTTTTCAATGACGGCCGTAAATTCATTCCAAGTCTTGGGAGGCGTTTTGACGCCTACTTTTTCAAAGAGGTCTTTTCGGTAATAAAATCCCCAATTGTAATAGGAAAGAGGCATCAGATATTTTTTTTCATGAAAGGTAACGACATCTTTAATGGAGTCAGAAAACTGTTTATCAATTCCAGTCCACACATCATCGATAGGCTCCACTAAGCCTTTATCTATAAAATATCTAGCACGATTTCCCGCAAACCATGTGGCAATGTCGGGAGCTTTATTAGGGAGCCAAGTTCTAATTTGAACTTTATAAGCTTCATGGCTCGTCGTGTTTAATACAACTTTTATGTCAGAATTTTCTTTCTTAAAATCATCTAATAGTTGAGCGAAAGCTTTTTTGACATCAGGATCCGAATGCATCGAATTGATAATCAAGTCTCCTGCATGGGCCGTTGAGGAGAAGAACAAAATGAAGGCCCATGTCTTTACTTTGAAAGTGCTCACTAAATTACTCTCCGTTTTGGATACAATTCCTTTAGAACTGTGAATTTAAAATATCAGGAACAAAAGCTACTGGTCGTGATTCTCGCACAAAATGCATAGATCCTCAACATGCCGAGGGGTGTTTTGTCGACAAAAGTCCTTTTAAGTGACGGTATTGTCGTCCCGCATGTCCTTAAAAATTGCAGTCTCGAAGAAAGCATCTCGAGCCATTACAATTTTCAGAATCATAGGCTTCATTTCAAACTTGATGTGAGTAACTAAATAGTCAATTTCAAAGACCAAGTCCTAAAATGACATACCTTATAACCCAATCAAAAGTTCTTAGAAGTACCCTCGCGCCCCGGTCTCGAGACAATCTTAGGGGGCTTCTACAAATAAAGACAGAAATCCGTAAGGCAAGGGAGTCGCGGAAAATCTTACAATGCCCCTTGCTAGCACATGTGTTTGATGAATCGATGGAGTGCGAAGAAGTGGGATCATCCGTCTGCCGTCGTGGCACTCGAGTAGGAGATTCCTTTGGACATCCTAGGCCCTCGGTCCAAGTAGCGATCAAAACATTTCTTGTGTTCGTATCAATGATTGTGTGTGCTGCTTATGCGCACAGAGAGAAATCTATGCTTGTCGGTTGTGAGCATGGAGCGCAGGTCTGCACTTTTTAAAGCTGCCCTTAGTGTCACTGTCAAGCGAGCACTCTTTATTGCTGGTTGCCTAAGTCGTGCTTTCTATAAGTATGGGGTGAGGACCATCTCCGACTGCCCTTGAAAAGGACCAAAAAATAAAGAGCCTATTGCGGCCCCCGCTATTGCTGGCATCTATAAGCCAAATGAACAAGTTTATATAAGTTTTTGGCTGACTGTTTCAGCCCCGTGAGAGAACCTTCGGTTACTTATAAAAAGGTTGAGGGCCGAAACGCGAATGAATTTCCAATCTAGTCTCGTAAAGTAAGCTCAAACGTTCTTCAGTCATGATGGTTTGGGTTGGGCCTTGGGCTATTACATTCCAATTGTTCATCAGCCAAATGTGTTCTGAAAAATGCCAGGCTAGTCTAAGGTCATGCATGGCTATTAGTATCGTTTTTGTAGCAGAGGCTTTTTTCAATGCGGTCATCATGGTGTGAGTGGCTTTGAGATCTAAATGGGCAGTCGGTTCATCCAATAGAAGGTAGGGGGTCTCTTGATTTAGAGCTCTCGCTACTAGCACTTTTTGCCTTTCGCCGGCAGATATTTCCGTAATGTACTTATTTTCTAAATGCAGAGCATCCAGGTTTGAAAGCAGCTCCCTCGAGGCAAAAACATCTGCCTGAGACGGGTATCCTTGATGAATAGGGTATCGTCCGAGTAGCAGTAAATCCATGACGCGGTAGGAATTAGGTATTTCTATATGAGATGGGCACCATGCCACTGTCTTAGCTTTAAGGTGCAATGACTTTGCCAGGGGAGTGGTATTAAAAAGGATATCACCTGTGTAGTTTTTATGAATGCCCGCTATGGTGCGAAGCAAGGTGGTTTTACCTGAGCCATTTAAGCCAATTAAGCCCGTTAAGTTTAGGGCTTTAAGGTTTGGAATGGAAGCGGGGTTGCCTTTATTGAGACTAAAGTTAAAGAGCTCAAGCATAGGGTTTGTCCCTCTTATAGAGCAGCCAAAGAAAAAAGGGAGAACCAATCATGGTCGTGACAACGCCTACTTGTAACTCTTCCGGGCCGATGACTGTGCGCGCAAGGAGATCTGTTAAAAGCAAAAAGGAGGCTCCATGGATCATGCTTCTTCTCAGTAGTGGGTGGTGTTTAGGGCCCAATTGAAGTCTAGAAATATGGGGGATCACTAAACCCACAAAGGGAACCGCGCCCGCAGCCGAAGTCACGGAGCCAATCAAGAGTCCAGAAATGAGGACCGTAATAGTCCGAAGGCGATCTATATCGATACCAAGGGTCTGAGCCACATCGCTACCTAAAGCTAATGCATCCAATTTGGAACACAAAGGAAAAAGCACTAAGCTAGCTATGAAAACAGCTCCACCTATATAAAACACTTCAGGCCAACCACTATTTGAAAAACCGCCCATGAGCCAATGAAGAAGCATTTGTGACTTCATGGGGGCGGAAGTTGAAAGATTTAGTACCAAGCTAGTGAGGCCTCCCAAAAGCGTAGTGAGGCCAAAACCAATGAGCAGGAGATCGCCTGTCGACTTAAATCTCTTCCTTTGAATAAGGACTACAAATGCCGTGACCAGGGAGGCACCGATGGATGCCGCTAGGGGGATGCTTATGGGGAACATAAGGGTTGGCAAAAAGAAAATAACTAAACTTCCTCCCAAAACTGCAGCCGAATCGACGCCTATTAGGCTCGGACTAGCGAGGGTATTCCTAAAGATGCCTTGAGAAATAACGCCGGCTGCTGAAAGCGCCATTCCAGATAAAAAGACAGAGGCTACTCGTGGGGCTCGAATGTTCAAAACGATCTGGAGCGCCTCTTCTGGTAGTCGGCCGCGAACGGCCTCGAGGATCCAGTAAGGCTCAGTTCCATAGCCAAAGAGAAGGGATAGGAAGAGGGAAAAAATAAGAAAACCAAAAGCTTTACTCATTTTAAGGGCTCATTGTTTGGGCTTTTAAGATTAGGATCTTTGTTTTTAAGGAGGATGCTTTTGTTTAGTAACGAGTCCAAGTGGGCATAAGCTAGACTCACAAATTGAGAGGCACTGTTCAGAAGGCGGTTTGGAATCAATAAAACATTTCCCGTCTTTAAAGCATTCAAGAGGTTCCAACCAGGTGTTTTTTTGATAAGGAGCTCAACTGATTTTCGATCTCTGGTTTCGCCGCTGGTGAGAATATAGTCTGGATGTCTTAGCGCAATGCTTTCCGCGGAAAGTTTTGGCCACCCGGATTCCGTGACCGCATTTTCTAGTCCCAATCGGTTCATCAGGGAATCTAAGATGGTCTTTTTGCCTAAAGAAACGCCAGAGGCATCAAATGTAATAAAAGTAGAATTTCTTTTCGCTCGCTGGGGCATTTGCTGGTGCATCCATGTGACCATCTGGCGAGATTTTTCCTCCAAGTGCAGGACTTTACCCATGAGGATAATATTGGCCTGGATATCTTCCAAAGAGTTAAATTCGGAAATCGTAAAGGTGTGAATTCCCAATTTCAAAAGTGTCTTTTGGAGTTCCGGCCGATTCCAGGAGGCCAAAAAAACCACATCAGGTCGAATCTTGGCGATGGATTCGGGATTGGCGCCAATCCGGTGGGGAACTTGTTTAGCTAAGCCGACGATATTTGAGTACTCATGGTCATCTGCGACGCTTGAAACGGCAACAAGTTTTACTTTAGTATCTTTTACCAACTCGATCAGAATCTCATCGCCAGCTAGAAAAGAGCTCGCCACTGTAGATGGTGTGGCGGAGTAGGGCCAGTCTCGACCCGCTCCATCTTTTAAAATTGATTCAGCTAAGGCAGAAAAAGAGCACAGTCCTAAAGCTGATAATGCTAACCGTATTCCTCTCATGAATCCTCAGTCTCTATGGTTCAGGAAATAATTGCCTAATCGTGGACTGCTAACAGCCGCCCTGAAAGTTTCCCTAAAAATAGGCTTTTTCCCCAAGAAATACAAGTTGTTCGGTCGATTTATTACCAACACTTCACAAATTAGTAAGGCTAGGGAGTTGTTTCCGCGGAAATCAAGATGGTAAAATAAAAAAAAGGCAGCGAGTAAAGCTGCTCTCGCCCGACGGCGGGTATGACTTGGAGGTCATAATGGGTTTGCGGATAGCAACTAACGTATCTTCGGTGAATGCACAGCGGCACTTGCGTGAGACACGCGGTCTCTTGGATAGGTCTCTTGAGAGATTGTCTTCGGGCTATCGAATCAACAGAGCAGGAGATGATGCCGCCGGTTTGGCGATATCTGAGAAGCTCAGAGCAAAAACCCGGGGCCTTGTGCAAGCGGAACGAAATGCCAATGACGGTATCTCGTTGATCCAGGTTGCTGAAGGTGGTCTAAACGAAGTTCAAAATATTTTGGTGCGACTAAGGGAACTTGGTGTGCAAGCGGCGTCAGATACGATAGGTGACCGAGAAAGACGCTATCTTGATGAAGAATATCAGAATTTAAAAGAAGAAATGGACCGGATTGCCAATTCTACGGAATTCAACGGCACCTATCTTTTAGACGGAACGGGCGGTTCTCTAGATTTCCAAGTTAATACCGGTGGTCTCAATCTCTTAGGTGTCGACAGAATTTCCTTTGATGCCTTCCAACTCGATGTCAATGCAGACAAACTGGGTCTTGAGGAGCTGAACATCAGAGATAAGTTCTCTTCCCAAAGATCTCTAACCCCCATCGATGAAGCCATCCAAGAAGTTTCCTCGATTCGGGGTCAGCTAGGTGCTCTTGAAAACCGATTGACTTCTACGATCTCCAACTTAAACATCTCCATCGAAAATATGACAGCAGCAAGATCGCGGATTAAAGATGTGGACGTAGCAGCAGAGAGTGCAGAACTGACAAGAAACAATATTTTAACTCAAGCCGGCGTCTCTGTTTTGGCACAAGCCAATAACTTGCCTCAGATGGCCCTGCAGCTCCTTCAAAACCGAGGATGATGTCGGATTTCTAATGGGTGCGTTTTTAGAAATTAAATGGAGTCCAGTCCCCAGATAAAAGCCTCTGCAGGCAGCTGGCGCTGGGAGAGTTGTTTCACTAGAGCCATATAGTGATTGCTTTTTGAAATGGAAAAGGCAGCTAATGCATCATGCCAAACTCCCTCGAGGGAGGATGGGGCTAAAACCAAAAATTCCTTAATACTCAGGCTTTTGAATATTGCAGAGAATAAACTACAAAGCGCCTTCGGGCTTGTAGCACCCCATTCATGAAAAACCCCATGCATATCACAACCCTTGCCTGTGATCGCCCATGCTTGAATCTTTTGCTCATGATCTCGCGCCAGAAACAGACCCATTTCAGGAATCTTGAGGAGCTCTTTAAATTGGCTAGCACTGCGCTTAAGGGTCAATACTCCTGGGGGGCGGATAGCCATAAGGTGCTCCAGATCGATTTCACTCAAAGTTCTGGCATCTATTGGTTTCATGCTTAGGGAGGAGCTCGTCGGCGATTTATGGGCAGCTAGTTGGTATCTAACTTCGCCTCCAAATTGAAGAAAACCTAGTTTTTCGTAAAAAGACTCAAGGTCGCTCCAAAGCACTAGAATATCTGCTTTTTCCGAGCGGGCGACGTTCTCTAAGTGCGTGAACAGTTGCTTTTGTAAACCCTGTCCTCGAAACGCTTCTTCGGTTGCCACATTGCCAATAAGAGCGGCTTTCCAAGTTTGTCCGTCGACAGCTGCAAACTCTCGGTAAAGAATGTTAGCATGTACTATAGGGATTTGGTCTTTGAGACCCGTGATACTAGAATCCTGAAGGGAAAACACATGCGGATATTCCAGCTCGATATCGTATTCGCTATCTGGGCGAAGACTAGACTGTAAAAGTTTGTGTCTTGCGAGAAGTTGCTTGGGATCAAGGACTGTTTTGAATTGAAGCATGAGTGGCCTTCTTTGAATCGATTCATTCTATATGTTTTTAGAGGAGATTTACAACATGGGAATTAGGATGAATCCTGGTCTTGCCGCCGCTGGAATTGATCCCAGTACTGTTGAGCAATTGATTGAAATTCAAAAAGCACCTATCGAAACTGCTAAAAGAAAGCGTTCCGTTACCGAAGGAAATAAGAAAGAATATGAGAAGTTTCAAGGGCTCCTTGGAGGCCTAGATACAACTCTAAGTGGACTCAAGACGAGAGTAGATTTCTATAAGCTTAAGCTTGATTCCAGTCACCCTGACATTATTGATGGGTCCGTAACTCCAGGAGCCTTAATCGGCAACTATGAATTTGAAGTGCGAGGAATGGCCAGAACCGCCAAAGAGTTAGCTCTAGGATTTCCAGATAAAGATGCCACGCCGGTAGGCTTTGGTTATATGCAGATTCAGCGCGAAGATATGGAAGATCCTGTGGAAATTACCATTGATCCTGGAATGACCTTATCAAGAGTAGCCCAAGCTATCAACGACTCGAAGGCTGGGGTTAAGGCCATGGTTATTAATACCAAGCTTACTGATGAACCCTTTCGTCTTTTAGTCATTAGTGAAAAGTCTGGAAGAGAAGCACGAGTGAATATAGATCCAGATACGACTTTTTTAGAATTCAAGGAACAAGTGCGCGGACAAAACCTAGATGTATTATTCGAAGATGTCCATGTCACGGATGTGCAAAACAGACTCACAGAGCTGATTGATGGTGTTGCCCTAGATGTTAAGAAGGCGGAACCGGGCACGAAAGTTGAAGTCAAAGTAAATTTTGACATGGACAAGACTTTTGAAGGTATAAAAGCATTTGTAGATAAATATAATGATGTTGCAAAATATATTAGCGATCAATTTCAAAAACAGTCTGATGGAAGCTATGGCCCTCTTATGGGCGAGAGTTCCATAAAAACAGTAATGAGAGGACTTCAAGAAACACTTTATGGAAAACCTTCAAGCGAGGGACAAAAGTTCTCTAATTTGGCTGATATAGGGATTACTACGGAATCGAAAACAGGCCTATTAAAGATGGACGACTCTAAAGTTAAACAAAGTCTTTCCGATGACTATGAGAGTGTTGCGCAATTGTTTATCCGCTCTGAAACCTCCCAAGGTATGGCAGATGCCCTAGCTCAAAAGCTAAGGTCATATAGAGATCCTGGGAGTGGTGTAGTTAAGACCAGAATTACTGGTTTTGACCGCCAAATGCAGACGCAGGATAAAGAGATTGAGCGGCAAACGCGGCTATCCGAAGCCAAAGAGAACCAAATTCGCAGACAATTTGGCACTCTCTCTGGAACGCTGTCTAGCTTGAAAAATCAAGGTGATTTTCTCAAAGCAAAGATGGGCGGCGGTGGAGGCGGGCAGTGATCCTCTAATGCAAGGAAGTAGACATGAGTAATCCCTATCGCCAGTACCAGAAGACAGCAGTCACGACGGCCAGTAGAGAAAAAATATTACTCATGCTTTACGAGGGAGCCATTAGATTCGTGAGGCAAGGTGCCGTGGCGATGCAAGATCGAAGGATCGCGGATAAAGGCAAGTACATATCAAAAGCGACCGCAATTATCTCTGAGCTGATGGCTACATTAGATTTCAAAGTTGGTGGCCAATTAGCTGTGGATTTAGAGAGTCTCTATATCTTCATGATTGATAAGCTGATCGAAGGAAACATTAAGAACGATCTAGAGTGTTTAAATCACGTAGACAAACTTTTAAATACCCTTTACGTGGCTTGGAAGGACGTTATTGAAAATCCGCGAGCTGACGGTGTTCCCTCGTCAAAACTTCAGCCGGATGAGTTTAAAACTTATGTGGCTCAAAATGGAGCTCAAGACTCTGGGGCAGCGGCACAAAATAACCAAGCAGTAGTTGCCGGGCGCCTAAAGGCATCTGTTTAGCACTTAGTTCTTTTAAAGGGTTATGAGAAGGCTTTAAGTTTTAGGTCTCCCAATGCTTAAAATATTATCAGAATTGCCGGATGACGTCCGGCATTTTGCATTATGGGTAGTGAGGTGTTTACTTCCGCAGTTAAGTTGAATCAAATACCAAGGGGGAACCATGGGTATATCACAAGCACTCTATACAGGCGTAACGGGTTTGGCAGTCAATTCAGATGGAATGGCAGTCATTGCCAACAACATTGCAAACGCCAATGCAAAAGGATTTAAACGCGACAGAGCAGAGTTTGAAGACTTACTTTCTGTAGACTTAAATTCAGCTAACGGTCCCGCTCAAATTGGAAGGGGATCACGCCTAAGAGACGTCAAAACTATTTTTTCCCAAGGTAGCTTAAAAGTTACAGACAGCTTGACGGACCTTGCTATTCAAGGCAATGGTTTTTTCGTCGTGCAAAACGATGGAGCCGAAGTTAGAGAATCATCAGGACGTTACTATACGCGAGTGGGTTCCTTGCAATTTGACAAAGACGGATTCCTTTCAGATGGGCAAGGCGGCAAAATTCAAGGATACGTGGCAGACGCCAGCGGAGATTTGACATCTCGATTGGCAGACGTCCGCATCCAAACCGCAAACTTACCTCCCAAGGCCACTGATGTGGTTAATTTCAACTTACAGCTGGATTCTCGCGCCCCACTTATGAAGGATAAGGAGTTTGATATCTCAGCTCCTATCAAGTCCTCCAACTATAACACATCTATCACAGCCTATGACAGCCAAGGAACAGCTCACAACGTAACTGTTTTCTTCAGAAAAATGTCCACCGACAATGAAACTGGAACCAATTGGGAATGGCGTGCAGTTGCCGACTCTAAGGATTTAAAGAACCCGTCAGAAAGCGACCTCACCCAGATCGGAAAGGGAGAAGTTGGTTTTGATAAAAATGGATTTTTATCCGTCGAAAATCCTATCGATTTTTCTGTGACATGGAATAATGGGTCCATTGCAAATCAATCGATCAATTTTGATTTCGGTGTCAATAACACTGTTGAAAAGGGAAATGGCATCAATGCGTCAACTTCCATCGCCGCAGAATCATCCACTATTTTTCATCAGCAGTCAGGCTATGAAGCAGGGAATCTTCAGTCCCTTGAAATCACCCAAAGTGGAACTGTGGAAGGTCTGTATACCAATGGTTTAAGAAGAAAACTTGCGGGTGTAGCGCTTGCTACCTTCGAAAATAAGGACGCATTACAAAAAGGTGGCCGCAATCTCTTTACGTCCACTGTGAAGTCTGGTCCCGCCAAAATAGGTCTTCCTCAATCCGGCGGTAGAGGCTCCTTGTTTGCCTCTTCACTCGAAGAATCAAACGTGGACCTGGCGAGTGAGTTTGTGGATATGATCCTCACTCAACGGCTCTTTCAAGCAAATAGCCGCTCCATCACGACGACAGATACCATGATTGAAGAAGTGGTCAATTTGAAACGCTAAGTTTGATTGCCTAGGAACAGCTGGCCTCACAAGGCCAGTTTTTCTTATTTAAATTGATCTTTTTTTAGCCTGATATGGGCAAAAACGTCAGAAGGCGAAAGACTGTTAAGTCCAAGACTAGAAGCAAAATCTAGGTTGTCGCATCTTAAAAATGGGTTGGTAGAAAGCTCTTCATGGAGGAAGAAGGGTATAGTTGATTGGCCACGATCTCGCAGAGAGCGCAGTTCCATGGCTCGATCATTAAGGATCGCATCGCTGGGCATGAGATCTTGCACAAACCTTAAATTAGACAAGGTGTATTCATGAGCACAGTAAATAAGCGTATCGGAGGGAAGCGAGCGAATCCATTTCAGGCTTTCCCACATTTGTTCTGCTGTTCCGCCGAGTAATCTTCCACAGCCTAAAGCAAAGAGCGTATCGCCGACAAACGCCTTCTTTTGGTCCTTGAACCAATAGCAAATATGTCCAGCTGTATGGCCAGGGATCGCCTTAATATAACCTCTTATGGATCCAAGCTCGACGACATCACCATCTTGAAGCCAATGGTCAACATCTGAAATGCGATTCTGATCCTTATTGTGGGCATAAACTTTAGATCCAAATTTAGCTTTAAGCGCCCGGACTCCGCCAATGTGATCAGGATGATGATGAGTTAGAAAAATTTGATCGACTCTTTTGGAATGGCTGGTGCACCATTGATCTATTTCCAGGAAGGATCCGGGGTCGACAACAGCGATGTTGCTTTGAGTCTGAGTCTTATCTTCTAGAATCCAAAAATAATTGTCATCAAAGGCTTCAATGAGTGTGGTGATCATCTTCAAATCCTATTTCCACTAAACACTAACACTGACCCTAGAAGCCTTTGCGTTTAAGATACAATCTCGAGCTCTAGCGGCCCAGTCCTCAAGGCCCTCACCAGGCAAACTGGGGATTGGTTGAAGAACCACAACCTTGACATCAGATTTACCAGGGGTGATGCTGCCTTTGACCAGAAGCTCCCTTGTGCCACTAAGACAAATAGGAAGAATTATGGCATCGGTATCATGTGCCAATTTAAAAGCACCGACCTTAAAGGGCAGCATTTCTCCGGAAGGCGACCGTGTTCCCTCAGCAAAAAACAGCATCGGCGTTCCTTCATTGACTACCCGTCGGCATTCTTTCAAAGCCGCTACTTGGCTACGTCTATTTCCTCGATCAACTCCTATATAGCCCGCAGCTTGCATGGCTTGACCAATCACTGGAACTTTAAACATGGAAGCTTTAGAAAGATATCGAAACTGGATCCCTAAGAGTAGAATCACAAAAATATCGGTAAGGCTTTCATGATTGGCCACCATGACAAATTTTCTACCCACTGGGATATTTTCCATTCCAGATACCCGGGCATTCCACCCAGGGACCAACAAAATTATGGCTTTTGCCCAATAGACTGCAATTCTATGGCCTGCGTCATGTCCTGCTTTTTTCCCTTTAAACGCCCCTACAACTAGCCCCGCCATCACAACCGAGGAGCAAAAAGTAAGGCAGCAAGTAAATAGGACAATAACGAGCCAAATAGCTGAGATTTTTTTCATATCAAGTTTTACCTAAAATTTCCGTGAGTTTAAGTGCAATTTCAGATTTCGAGTGGAGCTCCCAGGATCCATGCTTTGAAAATAGAGTCCCTTGATGTTCGAGGGGGCTGACTGCTGAAATTCGATTCGCAAATAAGTAGTCAAGGGAATACTTATTCAGATACTCTTTCGACTTCATCTCTAGATCTGAGTCTTCAGGCTCCAATTTAAATGCAATTCTCTTTTTCCCGTTGGGCTCAATCTCAGACAAAATCTTAGAGGTTGGGATTAATTCTATATTTTTCCCTGAGGCCCCAGAGCGCATTTTTCCTGAAATTCGATCTTTTGGCACATAGTCAAGTACAGCTGCTGCCATAATGAGATGGGGGGCTTTAGTTTTCGTGATCTTTAGCATAGCTTCAAGCATCTCTATATGAGTTTCCACGTGCATCAAGGTACTAAAAACTTTTGGCCTGATGCTGGAAGGTCCAGCGATACAGTAGACGCTTGCTCCGTGGCGATAGAGCTCTGTCACAACAGCAGTTCCAAGGGCTCCGCTAGAATAATTAGAAATATACCTGACATCATCCAGATAGGCTTTTGTAGGACCCATAGTTACTAATACTTCAATGGTGTTTTGACAGATTTCATGGGAAATTCGATCAGCAGCCTCATCAGGGTCGGGGAACTTTCTTTTGCCTTCCTCTTGCCGCGGCTCTAAAAAAGTCACCCACTTCTGCAGGGTTTCGAAATTTTTTTGGGTCGTAGGGCTGTTCCAAAGGGAGTCATGCATCGCAGGAATGGCGATTATTTTTTTACCTTGTCCCAAGGCGGACTGAACGAGGGCGGACGCTGGGTCATTGCAAATACCCAGAGCCATCTTTGCCATAA